>JAQBEG010000848.1:0-9070 GCA_032123985.1 Deltaproteobacteria bacterium | reverse complement strand
CGTGACGGCCGATAGCGTTTCGATGATGACCGAGGCGTGTGCGACTGGAAGACCTGTCTACCTCTTCGATACCGGAGAGGGTCGAACCTCGATGAAACACAACCCCTGGCTCGACGGCGTAGACGAGACTCCTCAGTCCGGCGACAACTCCACGGACAACTCCACGGACAACTCCACGGACAGCTCCAGAGGCAATGAAGAATCGCGAGCGGTCGGACTCGATCGCTGGCATCTGAAGGCGCATGTCTATCGGCTCACGATGCGCCTCGGGCCCAAGCGCCTCACTCGTGACATCCGAATCGTCCAACAACTCCTCGTCGATACGGATCGCGCGGTCTGGCTCGGCGACGGTCGTCCGAGCAACCCTTCACGACCGCTCGAGGACGTCAGTCGAGCCGTCGAGCGTGTTCGCCAACTCTTCGAGACCGTTTCGGAGGATTCTTCCGGGGGCTAGCTACAGCAAGGTTTCGCAACGCCGCATGCGGTGATGCTTAAGCGAACGGGCGTTGCGACGAGTCCTGGGTCAGGCTCCTAGGCCGCGGGGAGCGGCGGCACTCGGTCCAACACGTCGAATGCGTCGTGCCTAACATGATTGCGATCCATTTCTTCCCGAATGAATTCTTCGCTGACGATGCGTTGCTCGACGCACTCGCGAAGCAATCCGAAAAAGAAGGCTTCTTGCTTGGGGTCGGGGTGAACTTTGTAGTCGGGAACAAATGCGTAGTCACCGAAGAATCTGCGACGCGCACGAAGCACCCAGCGAATCGGAGGGAAAATTCGATATTTCTCCGCCGGAATGTAGTCTGCGGGTAGACCTGCCTTCCAGGGCTGGGTCTTTCGCTTGGTATTGTGTATCAGCTTCGTCTTCTCGGTCAGTCGATCGAAGTCATTCCATTCGTTCTCGAAGAGTCCGATCTGCGATCGATCCTCCTTCTTGAGGCCAATCCAATCTGCGTAGTCGAGTTTCCGCTCGAAGAGCTGATCGAATTGCTCCTGGCATTTCCAATGCGTCAGCTTCGCGCAATCGAGCAACATAACGCTCGTCGCAAGCACGCCCTCGAGGCGTTTTGCGCCGGATCTTGGACGACAGACGATCGCGTTGCCCTGCATGTCACGATTCAGGAGGTCCAGGACATCCCCGACCGCAAACACGTCCGGGTCGGTCACGACCGCGCGTCCTTCGTAGCCCATCAGTTCGGGCGGCATGAAGCGAAGCGGCGTGAACGACTGAAGGTCGTCATTTCTCCAGACGCGGCTCGCTCCATCTCGGAGATATTCACGACCCTCGTAATCCTTGAAGAAGGCATGATGAGCGTGGTCGATCAGACGAACGTCGAATTTGTCCGGATCGGCGGAATTCCGCTTCATCGAATACTGTGACACGAGCGCGCCGAGCATTTGACGATCATTGGTATGGATGAAAACGGTCGGCGTATCGTTGGACACCATCGCCCCAATCCTCCTGGCATTCTTTCGATCTGAATGAACCCGCCGAAGGCTATCACAGGCCCGCTAGACGGCATGTGCTGGGGTGCGGACATGGAGTGAAGGGTGCTCTATTGGGTTTCGCCGCCGGGAGAATCCGCAAGCTCCCGGATACGATCGGCCACGCGTTCGAGTTCGTCGTCAACGAAGGGCTTAGGGTGGACTCATTCGTCGCCGAGCCAGCTCGCCAAGCCCTTCTCGACGAGAAAACGCGGAATCGCGGAGAGATCTCTGGAATGACTTGGTCGACCCAGGCGATACATCGTGCGTGCACGAAGGCCACCCGCCGGAATCGGATCCGAACGTGGGGAGAGCGGGCGCACCAACCCGAGCGCGGTGAGGCCCCGTTCCAACAACCCCGTCTCACTCTTGAGAGGATAGATCGAGAGCGAACGACCGAGCCGCGCGACTTCAACCATCATCGAGGCACTGTCCGTGGTGACGATGAATCGATCGGCCAGTCCAAGCAGAGAGTGATAGGGATTCTCGCTCGGGGGGGCCGCCGCATCGAACTCGTAGAGCCGTGCGGAGCCGGGACAATCGCGTCGAAGCATTTCGACCACGTCCGATGGTGTTCGCCGACTCGTGGTGATGTAAAGAGAACCCCCGCTTTCTTCGACGCTCTCTATCGTCTTTTCGAAGAGGTCGCGGGCTGTTTCCAGATCAAATCGCAATCCACCCGTGGGCCCGCCCACCATCAACGCGGTTAAGGGTTTTGGCAGTTCATCGAGGCGCGACCTCCATAGCGATGCCGCAACCTCGAGAACGTCAGGATCGACCTGCATAAGCGGTAGATCATGATAGGCGACGTTCGATCCTGGCTTGATCACATAATGAGTCGCGACGACGATCAGATCGACGGAACCGAGCATACGGCGAGGCTTCCCAATCATCACGAGCCGCGTCCGACCCCGCCGACGCCTGTTTGATCCACAGCCCGACACTGGACAATCGTCGCCCGGCAGTAATCACCAGATCCGGCCAAGGGGCCTCGAGCGAATCCGATCGGACGAGATCGATGTGCTCGAGAGTCGGCCGGACTTTCGGCTTCCCATCGACCCACTGCGGCTTGACGAAGATTTTCTTCGCCTCACAGTCCCAACCAATTGCGGCGGCCAGATTCATGATCTGGGCGTTGTCGCCTGGTTTTTCGCCAACGACGAGCCAGATCCGCGGAGGTCGCTCGGATGCTTTTTCTTGGTCGATTTGCAGCGCCATGGCCCTCGTTCCCGCCCCGAAAGTACCATCCCCAGAGAGCATGGCCGGCGCGAAGCGAGGGAAATCTGAGCGACGCTACGCGGTCCGATCCGGACGCGCTTGGAGTTGCGCGAGGATACCGTTGGCGTCGTCGAACGCGTTGCGTTTGTAGTCCGAGTCGAGTCGTGCAAGCGCGCCATAGCCAACCGCAGGCGTGAGGGCGAAGAGGGCGAGCGCGCCGGCCGACGAGCGCAAGAATCGCCGACGATCGAGAGCCGGATGTCGCCGCATCCCAGCGGCCACTATCGCAGCGGCAGCCCAGCTTCCGGCTGAGCGAAAATGGGCTCGCTCGCGGCGATCCGCCTCCTCACGACCCACTTCGAGGAGGCTGCGGGCCAGATCGAATACCTGGGGGTCGAGCGCTCGAAAGGCTCTCGACGCCGTCTGGACACCAGCCGGTTGCCATTCGAAGGAGCCACGAAAGCCATAGTGATCAGAGAGCGAGCGATCGCGAAGACGAATCCGTTCGGGCTCCGTGAACAGGGAGTCCGCACCCGTCGATCGCCATCGCACGTCCGGACCGGGCCGAACGAAGAGATAATCAATGCGCTTGTCCGCGCCCTTTCGATTGCGCTTGTAATAGTTGCTCCTCGAAAGGGTCGGATGTGATTTGCCATCTCCCAGTTCGATCGCCTCCGTCAGACCCCTGAAGATCCTGTATTCGGCATCTTCGACGGTACAATTGAAATCTCCACCAACGACGACCGTCCCTGCTATGTCCGTCATCGCTCCAATGACCTGCAACAGCTGTGCTGTACGAACAGCGCTGTTCAGCTCGGGTCGTAAGCGACGATATCGAGCATGAAGATGCGTATTGATGACTGAAATGGGACCGGCAGGAGCTTCCAGCACGAGCGTCTGGAAGCCCTTGCTGCCGAGAAACTCGCCCTGCGACAGGCGTTCAGGATCCCCGCGGAAGTGAAAATTCTCGTATTGACTCGATCGAATAGGAAGCCGGGAAAGCACCATCAGGCCCCCGCTGGTCACATAATCGTTCGCTACTTCGAAATTTGCGCCAAGCGCGGCGGCCTGAAGTGTGTCGCGAACCTCATTGGTCCAGGCCTCCTGAATGAAGAGAACGTCGAGGTCGAGGCCGGGAAGTCGCGCAGCCAGGCCGCGCATGCGGGACGACACGTCATCCGCGAATGCTTCCGGAAGACCCCAGACGTTGAATGTGCCGAAACGTAGTGGCATGTCACCTTCTTGGGCTCGAATCGGTCGAGCCACCAGAGTCGATGCAAGGAATGAGCCGTTGGTTGGAACCAATGCGGCGCGTTTCCATTTTTTGAGACACCCTCTATGGCTAGCCGGTTTTCTGCCGATGGCCTGCCAACACCTGAGAGGCCGTCAGCGAGTCGCCCCGGAGAGAAAAGGGGAAATCCCTTCCGATCTCGTCCCATTTTTTTCCACCGGGTCAGCTTCGCTATGGTCCCGCCCGCCCAGCCAACCACGCACCTTGCGGTCTTCTTGGCCGCAGAAGAGGACATCGTGTCGAAGATCGATCTCGCCACTGAACTCGAGGCCGCGGTCGTCGCAGTCCGCGACGCTGCCACCGTTTGCGAGAGCGTCCAGAGCAATCTGGTCAGTGCAGCCACACTCGAAAAGAAGGACCGAAGCCCCGTCACCGTCGCCGACTTCGCCTCACAAGCGCTGGTTTGTTCTTCATTGGCGCTGAGTTCCAAGATCGCCTCGATCGTCGGCGAAGAAAATGCCGCCGAACTCCGAGAAGCCGGCGCCGAAGAGACCCTGAACAAGGTCGTCGAGCATGTCCGCAACGTACGTGGCACCGACATCAGTCCGGACCAGGCGCTGGATTGGATCGACCTCGGCGGATTCGACCCGGACGGCTCGATCGAACGTTATTGGACGCTCGACCCGATCGATGGCACCAAGGGCTTCCTGCGCGGCGAGCAATACGCCATCGCGCTGGGCTTGATCGAACGCGGAAGGGTCGTACTCGGGGTTCTCGGCTGCCCGAACCTCCCGGGCCCTAATGGCCAGCCGGGTTGTCTACTCACTGCAATTCGTGGCCAAGGGGCCGAAATTCGCGCCCTCTCCGGCTCGGGACGCGAGGGGGCCGCCGCGATCAGGGTCAGCGACGTCACCTCGACCGCCGCCGCGCGTTTCTGCGAGTCGGTCGAGTCAGGCCACAGCGATCAGGGTCAAAGTGCACAGATCGCGGCCGCGCTCGAGATCACCGAGGATCCCGTCCGCGTCGATAGTCAGGCGAAGTACGCAATCGTGGCCCAGGGGCAGGCACAAATCTATTTGAGACTGCCGACCAGCAAGGAGTACCGCGAGAAGATCTGGGACCACGCCGCTGGCATGATCGTCGTCGAGGAGGCCGGAGGAAGGGTGACCGACGTGCGAGGGCATCCACTCGACTTCGGCCATGGCCGCATGTTGGAAAATAACGCCGGCATCATCGCGACGAATGGACCGATCCACGACGCCGTGCTCGCGACCGTCTCCCGATTCATCGAAGCCGGGTAGTCACGGACTGGCGTACAGGAAATACCAGGCCCAGGGCAACACGAAGGTGTACAAGCCTATTCCAGCCGTCGCCCAGGGTAGTTGACTGGCCGAAAATTCCGCGATGGTCTCGGCGCCTCGATGACCCACGGCGATTCGATTGCCGACGAATCCGAGCGCTGCCCCGGCCGCAAGTGGAACCATGGCCGCCAACAGGAATGGGATCCACATCTGGCGCCCGTAGAGTAGGACCGCCGCCCCGAAGAACACGAGCGGGACCAAGCCCGGCAGGCGCATGCCGTGCTTCCACATCCATAGCGGGGAGAGCAGTGCCGCGCCGAGGTTGAATCCTCGCGGCAAACCTCCAGCGAGGACGTTTGTGGTCGTGTCCTGATCCCCCGCAAACACCCGTTCACGGTGCTGCAGGAGCACGCCGTAGAGCGCCAGAGCGCTCAGCGTAATCGTGTAAGCGGCAACCGCATAGATCACGATGAAAACTCCAGAAGTCGGTGTTCAGACGAGCGGAACTCATCACGACACCCCGTCGTGATGCGTGTTCCGAATGTAGACTCAGGATGCGAAGTGGGGAGGGCAAGGAGGCCGCACGGGGGAGTTGTGATCCGCCGCGCGGTCTTAAACAGAATACGCCCTACTTCCGTCCGCCCGGCACTCGAAGGAGCAACGTTGCTCCCTTCGTGGTCGCTTCGAGATTCGACCATTCTGCCAACAGTCGACATCGCGTCACCTGGGCACTACCCGGCGAGCCCATCTTGATCTTGATCTCGCCCTTCGGGCTACTATTGAGACGATCGATCACCGCGGACCAATCTCTGACTTTCCTCATGGGGATTAACCTAACGATAAAAATTGTTAAACAAACAACAGTTCTCAAATACAATAGCTCGTCTTGGAAGTTCGGCACTGTAGAATCGCATTATTCGGTCATCAGATACGTGACCCGACGCCACATTTCCGATTAGACATAACTTCCCTATCAGTCCGACTTCACGAAAATTGCTGCGCCTACCTTGGGGCGTGGTCGCAACGCTCGACCCCGGGAACAGCTTGTGCGGCCCTCCACACCCATCAAGTCGCCATCAGAAGGGCCTCAGCTCGATCTCAGCGATTCTGCCCCTTCAGCTTTGACACACAGCACAGCTCACAGAATTCCGCGATAGGCGGTGGATATGCCCCTAAGGCGGAAGCAAAAATAGCTGCTAGGCCTCGGGGTCACCGCTGTAGATGTCGAAGGCGATGACCAGGCCACGCTCGGCGAGGGACTGGGCGAGGCGTGGCGAGAGTTCGAAACCCTCATTGTATTGATCGAGAAACGCGCTGCACAGGATCGACGCCGAGAATCGCGAGGTGAGGCTCGCCCATTCGTCATTGTCGTTGCTGACCGACGAGAGAAGTGCCTCCACGTGATCTTCGATCTCCGACTTTTCCGAGAGCCCACTATCGAGAATCCAGGCGCCCGTTGGTTCGATCGCAGAGCTATCCGTGGCGCTCTTGTCCCCCGTGCGATGGCATCGAGTGGGCTCGCGGCCCAGGAGCGAAGAAACCTCTTCCGGCTCGAGGCTATCTCCGAAAACGCGAAGAGAGACCCTGGTTCTGGCGATCGCTGCCAATGCGCACTCCAATCTCGTAGGACCTGGCCAGATCCTATCATACGGATTCGCGTCTTCAGTCCCCGAGACAATCCGAGTAACAGGCCGCGCCGATCTCGATTGTCCCCGCCTTCGACAGGCAATCCAACAAGCAACGATCCAGTTCGCTGAGCGAATCGCAGCGTTCTCCCTCCCATTTTCGGAGATCGTACCCTCCGCCTACATGTCGCATGTCGACTTGATAACCACATAGATCCAGCTTCCGACCCACTGTGAAATCGTTGTACTGCCGATCGGGCTGGCTAACGGTCGTGGCAATCCAGGAGCCGACCCACAGCATCATAAAGACCAACGAGACCGCGAGAACCAGTGCGATCAGGAATCGAATCGTTGAACTCATCGTTGAACCCAAAGTGCACGGTCGAACAAGATCCGGCGGCCCTCGAGTGAAACAGATTCTGTGATGTGCGTGAGTTCGATGTAGTGAGTATCGATCTCGAATGGCCGAGAAAGGTCTTCCGCCGGAGCCTGCCGGTTCCGCATCAGAATTTCTCGTCACCGCTCTCGCGATGCGGATCGGGAAAATCGCGATAGAGCGCGAACATCACATCGCGTGCCATGCTATTGACCGCGTGATGTAGTTCTTCGACCGGCCCGGTTCGAGCGGATACGTCCCGAAACGCGCGGTCCAGTTGTGCGAGATCCTCCACCTCGATCATGATGTGGAACTCGCCGATTTCACTTGGACCTAGTCCTAGCTTGCGACGACTGAGACGGTGTCCGGAAATTCGATCTGCCGCGCGGAGTTCGCCCAGATACCGATCGACGTTTTCGCAGAACTCGAGATCCGAAACATCGGACCTTAGGTTGCACCAGATGTGATAGAGGTCCATAGGCTAGATCGGCAGGTCCTCGCGCCGGAAGATCGCTTCGAGGGTCACGCCCCGGTTGGCAAACGCCTCGGCTGCGCCTTCACCGCGATCGACGAGGCAGACGACGCGAGCCACCTTGCCACCCGCGGCCTCGACGATCTCGAGAGCGTCGAGCGTAGAGCCACCGGTCGTCGTCGTGTCCTCGAGGAGCGCAACAGTCTGACCCGCTGCGAATCCACCTTCGAGTTGTTTCGCGAGTCCATGAGCCTTCTTTTCCTTGCGCACGAAGAACCCGAGCAACGAATCGGTCGCGGGATCGCTCGCAGCCGCAGCCAACACCGCTGACACGAGAGGAACGGCGCCTACGGCCATTCCGCCCACAGCATCAACGGATGGCCCAGTTTGCAGCAAGTTGAGCACGAGCCGTCCCGCCAACGAAACGCCCTTCGGTCGCATCAACGTTTGCCGGAGATCGAGGTAGAAATTGCTCTTTCTCCCACTCGCGAGTGTGACATCCCTCCGTTCGAAGGAGACCTCGAGAATCAGGTTCAGCAGGGCTCGTCGGTCCGCGGGGGTCACACTCGTCATCTTCGAAAAGGTCTCCTATGTCGATCGGTCTCTATCGAGTTCGAATTACTGTGTCCGAATGCCAAGCGCGAACTCGGCGATCAATTTCTGGTGTAGCTCGGACGTGCCTTCGCCAAATTCGAGCGACTTTGCCTCCATGAGAAGTCTGCCGATCTCGTACTCAGCGGTGACTGAATAGCCCCCAAAAACCTGCATCCCATCGAGCGCATTCTGGGTCGCAGCCTGACTCGCTTTGAGCTTGGCCAGCGACGACTCCATCGAACAGCGCTCGATACCGGCGTCTTTCATCCGGCCTAGACGATAGACGAGCAGTCGTGCCTGCTCGGTTCGCGCGACCATGTCGGCAATCTTCGATTGGATCATCTGGAACTCGCCGATCCTCTGACCAAATGCCTCGCGTTCCATTGCGTAGGGCGCAGCGAGATCGATGGCCCTCTGTGACTGCCCGACACATCGCGCGGCGACAGAAAATCGGCCCATGTCGAGTGCGGATCCCAGAACCGGAAAACCGCGACCCGAAACACCTAATACGGACTCGTCGGGCACAAAGGTGTCTTCGAAGTGCACCTCGGCAAGATTATCGCGCTTGAGAGTGCGCATCGGAAAATCACCGATCGTCATGCCCTTCATTTCTCTGGGATCCGCAACGAACGCCGTAACGCCTTTGTGCTTCAAGCTCCGATCGATGCTGGCGACGATGAAAAAGAGGCCGGCATGGGACGCATGCGAGATGAAGACCTTCGTGCCGTTCAACAGGAATCCGCCATCGACCTTCTTGGCCGTGGTATC
>JAQBEG010000847.1:0-8686 GCA_032123985.1 Deltaproteobacteria bacterium | reverse complement strand
CTCACTATTTGGTTCAATGGTTTATTGTCGCCATGGGAATTAACGCCTACCGGGCACTGGCTTTTCTGCTCTGGGGACATGTTCTGGTCTACGGATTGCTCCTATTTGGAGCATCTACGATAATCATGAAACACGGTGTGTCTCGACTGCCCGCTCGAGTTGGTTTCTGGCTCTCGGCCGCGACAATTCTCGGACTCCTTTCCTGGGGTTACCTGGCCCATCCCTACGACACGGCGTTTCATCATTCAGCGGCGCATGCATCGCTGCTCGAACTCTATCGATGAGGCAGTTCGTCTTCGCCGTGTTCTGTCTTGTGCCTTGTTTCCTGGTTGGAGTCGCATTCGAATCGGCGGCCATTGAACGGACCGAAGACCGCGAGCCGTGCCGCGATCACGATCCGCTTCGGAAGCCCTACTTCGGTGATACCCATGTCCACACTGCGCTTTCCTTCGATGCATGGGTTCAAGGTTCGCGCGGCCGACCGGATGATGCGTATCGTTTTGCGAAGGGCGGTGAAATCGGTGTTCAGCCATTCTCGGAGGATGGAACGCCAGACAAGGTCGTGAGGCTCCGGCGTCCGCTCGATTTTGCCGTCGTGACGGACCATGCGGAGCTGCTCGGCGAAACACGCATATGCGATACGCCCGGAATCGATGGGTACGACTCCTGGGTTTGCCGACTGATTCGGTTTTCGCCAAGGCTCGGTTATATCGCTGTGAATAGCCGGGTCTACCAGGCAGTCGGAATGTCCCGTTACTCGATGTGTGGCGAGGACGGCGTGCATTGCCGCGTGATGGCGAAGCAGCCGTGGCAGGAGATCATCGAGGCTGCGCAGAATCACTACGACCGATCTGATCGCTGTCGGTTCACGTCATTCATCGGATATGAATGGACCGGGATGCCCGACGGTCAGAATCTCCATCGCAATATCATCTTTCGAAACGATGCACATCAGGCCGTTCCGACGAACTATATCGACACGCCGACTGCGGAGGGGCTCTGGAGTGCGCTCGAAAACGAGTGCCTCGGACGCGATGATGGCTGTGATGCGATCGCGATTCCGCATAATTCGAACGTCAGTAATGGGATGATCTTTCGAACGCTGCGTGATGACGGCGCTCCAATCACGGTCGAGGACGCCTCGCGCAGAGCTCGACTCGAGGTCCTGGTGGAGGTCACGCAACACAAGGGCAGCAGCGAATGTGGCATTTCCGCAGAAGACGAGCTCTGCGCTTTCGAGAAGCTTCCCTTCGCCAAGCTAGGAGAGGAGTCCAGCTCGATGCTTCCGGGGACGCCTATTCCGCCGATGTCCTACACACGGGAAGCCCTGGCAGAGGGACTCGTCATCCAGCGCGACCTCGGCGTGAATCCATTTGCATTCGGCCTGATCGGTTCGACCGACACGCATCTCGCAGCGCCGGGGCTTGTGTCGGAACGGAAATTCGTTGGACACGCTGCAGGGGTCGTGACGCACCGGCTGGAAACACCGCCGCTGCCGGACTCGATCTGGTACAACCCAGGCGGTTTGGCGGTGATCTGGGCGGAGGAGAATTCTCGCGACGCGCTCTTCGAGGCGATGAAGCGCCGCGAGGTGTATGGCACGAGTGGCCCTCGCATGATCCTGCGGTTCTTTGGCGGCTGGGACTACGAGGATTCGATGTGCGGCGACGCGCATCGCGATCGCGACGCTTATACGCGAGGCGTCGCAATGGGTGGCCAACTCATGTCGCGCCCCGAAGGCGCATTGGCGCCACGCTTTCTCGTCGCTGCGCTGCGCGATCCTGGTGTGCCGGGTGATCCGGGGGGGCTCCTTCAACGCGTGCAGATCGTCAAGGCTTGGGAAGAGGGCGGCGCGTCGCACACGCAGGTCTACGACGTGTCAGATGACTACGATCGTTCGGCCACGGTCGATCTCTCGACGTGCGAGCCGCAAGGCGTCGGCGCCGATGATCTCTGCGCAGTCTGGTCCGACCCGGATTTCGACCAGAATCAACACGCCCTCTACTACGCTCGCGTTGTTCAGAATCCAAGTTGTCGATGGAATGCCTATGTGTGTCTCGAAGCCGAGGTCGACTGTGCGGAGGCGAGTACGATCGGCCCGGGACTCGAGACTTGTTGTGACCCTGAGGTTCCCAAGACCATTCAAGAGCGCGCCTGGTCCTCGCCGATCTGGTATCTGGCGCCGTGATTGGATGCGTTGTCGGATTACTTGTTTTGGCAGGTGAGCTGTCATAATATTCCGAACACCCAAAATCGCCCGAAGGAGAAAACCATGGCGCGTGAAGCAGTAATCGTGGGAAGTGTCCGCACCGGTCTGGCCAAAGCCCACCGCGGTTCGTTCAACATGACAGAGCCCGTCGATTACACGGCTCACGTGCTGCGCGAAGTCGTGGCACAACAATCCAAGCTCGATCCCGCCGAGATCGAAGACGTGATCATCGGTTGCGGCAATCCCGAAGGCTGCATGGGTCTGAACATGGCACGCGTCGCGTCGATGGTCGCCGGTATTCCAAAGACGGCCGCTGCGACGACGGTCAATCGCTTCTGCTCGTCCGGCTCGCAGGCGATCATGATGGCTGCGAATGAGATCATTCTGGATGGTGCCGATGTTGCCATCGGGGGTGGCGTCGAGACCATCACGATGATGCAGGACGGCACGCAGAACACGAACCGTCTCGTCAACAAGACCGCGGCAGAGCGATTCCCGGGCCTCTACTTCCCGATGGGCGTTACGGCTGAAGTCGTCGCCGAGCGCTACAAGATCTCCCGCGAAGACCAGGATGCCTATGCGTTGCAGAGTCAGCAGCGCTATGCCGCGGCCTCCGATGCGGGCTACATCGCTGAGGAAATCGCTCCGATGAAGGTGACCCGAAAAGTCACCCCGAAGGAAGGCGACGCCTACGAAGAGGACTGCACCGTAGAAAGCGATGAATGCAATCGGCCGTCCACGACTCTCGAGGGGCTCCAGAAGCTGAAGCCCGTCTTCAAGCCAGACGGCTCGGTGACCGCCGGAAACGCTTCGCAGCTTTCCGACGGTGCCTCGGCAACGCTCTTGATGTCGGCGGATCGGGCGAAGGCGCTCGGGATCGAGCCGATGGCAATCTATCGTGGATCAGCCGTTGCCGGCTGTGGGCCGGAGGAGATGGGAATTGGTCCGGTCTTCGCGGTCCCGAAGCTGCTGAAGCGCCACGGACTGACGATGGACGACATCGACATCGTCGAACTCAATGAGGCCTTCGCTTCGCAGCTGCTCTACTGCCAGCGGGAACTCGGCATTCCGGACGAGAAGCTCAACCCGAGCGGCGGATCGATTTCGATCGGTCATCCCTTTGGGATGACTGGCTCGCGGATGACGGGTCTGCTGGTTCGTCAGCTCAAGCGCACGGGCGGTCGCTACGGAATCGTCACAATGTGCATCGGCGGTGGCCAGGGCTTCGCTTCGCTCTTCGAGGCCTGCTAGGCGGGCATCGTCAGTCCGAATCGAGCGACAGCCAAAGACGCAACAGATGCCGCTTGCGCGCGGGGTCGGGGTCATCCTCGTACTCCGTGCGCGCGTGCACGATCGTGTGGTTCGAGATGAGCTGCATGTCACCCGGCTCGAGCCACATATCGAGATGGAAATCGGGCGAAGCGCCGAGTGCGTCGTAGCGGTCGAGCAGGCGCTGCTTGCGCTCGGGAAGTGGACCTACTTCGGGTAGTCGGGCTGCGGAGCGAAAGTATTCGCTGTGGTAGAACGTGCGAAGGACACCATCGGCTCCGAAACAGCAGGGCTGAAACTCGGTATGGCCGGGTCGATCGGGCCGATTCTCCCCACGCAAGTCGTGAGCGAAGGTTTCAAAGAGTAGGTAAGCACTTTCGGGGTCGTCCTCGAAGATCGCGTTCCAGATGGCCACCGAGCTCGCAATGCGACTCTGTCCACCGCTGCGTGCCTTATGCAGGCAGAGCAGGCCAACGACATCGGCCACGTCGCAATGGAAGCGGATATCGCTGGCGGTTCGGTAGAGCCGGACATTGGGCGCGTCAGTTTGTTCGCCGTAATTTTTTACGTGTCCCAGCAGTTCGCCATCGGGGTTCTGTGCGCCGGGCACGCCCAGATGATGGCCGAGGGCCCAGAAGGCGAGCGCGCTTCGCTCATCGCCCCATTTTTCGACCGGGAGCCCGGAGACGACGACGAAGCCGCGACCTTGCATGAGTTCGCTTCGCCATTGTTCGAGTTTCGGTGCGAGCCGCGGAAGCCGAATGTTCGCTCGATTGACGGACTCGATCGCGACGCCATCGCGTTCGAGCCGGTTCAGCCCCCGATCGAGTTCAGCCAACTCGCCGTCATCGAGTCGTGCATGCCAAAGGGCTTCCTGCTTGCGCATGGTCTTGCCGCGCCACGCTGCGGGTGACACGATCGGCGCGATCGGCGGCTTCGTGTGCGGGCGCGTGAAGTAGTGGCGAGCCTGCTCACCGAAGGAACGATGGCTCGTGGACGTCGTCATGGCCTCAATCCTAGAGCGGTCTGATGGAGTTAGTAAAGTGGGAATCGGTATCCGTGCGGAGATGACGGAAGGCGTCGTGTGCACCGGCCGCACGAGCGTTCTAGACTCGTTGAAAGCGACTGTTTCCTAGCAGTCGACTCAAAGCGCTCGCGAATCATCTGCGCACAGCAAATGGAGAACTCCGAATGTCGACACCGCAAGGCAACCCTGGTGATGTTTCGAACTGGCCAATCCTCAAAATCGATTATCGCACCGATGCCGACAAGATCGCCGCACTACTGCCGCCAGGCATCGATCCCGGCGCAGAACCGAACGTTCACCTCTCGATCTACAACGTTCCGGTTCCCGACGTGCCCGAATACGGGATCTTCATGACCGTCGATGCGAACTATCGTGGAACGGCCGGCGCTTATACCCTCGGCTATGGCATCGATCAGGAGTCGGCGATCTTCATCAGTCGAGACATGAATGGTCAGCCGAAGTTTCCCTGCGAGATCGACTACTACCGACTGGGCGAGAGCGTCACCGCCCGCTGTACGCACCAGGGCTACACGTTTGTCGAGTTCACCGGTAAGTCCACGGGTGCTACCGAAAAGCCACCCAACTTTGAAGAGAACGAATGGTGGATCAAGGTCTCACGTGCCGTCGGGGGGGCCGAGAAAGCCTACGATTTCCCGCCTCATGTCGTTCGCGTGAAGAGCACGTACGGCACGACCCACGTCGAGCATGTCGAGGGCAATCTCAGCCTTCTGCCCAGTCCGTGGGATCCGATTGCCATGTTGCTACCCGTTCGGGAATACCAGGGCGCGCGACTTTGCTGGCTGCAATTTCTGGGTCGCGAGATCACTCTCGAAGGAGGGCTGGATCCGGACGCGTTTTGGCCCTTCGTCGATACGATCGGCGGATCGAGGTGGCCGGGCGCGAACGGTGGGCCTCGCGCGAAATAGGCTCCTCTCAAGGCCGTCGATCAGGCTTCGTGTTCGCGCAAGATTCCCAATATTCGGCGAAGGGGTTCAGCCGCGCCCCAGAGCAGCTGGTCGCCGACCGTGAACGCACCGAGGAATTCGCTGCCGAGGCGGAGTTTTCGAACACGGCCGATCGGAATATCGAGCTTGCCGGTGACCGCCGCGGGAGTGAGTTGCGCGCGCGAAGATTCGGGGTCGTTGTGAACCAACCGAACCCAGTCGTTGCCGCCATCCAGCAACGCCTCGATATCGGCGAGCGGTACGTCGCGACGGAGTTTGATCGTGAAGGCCTGACTGTGGCATCGCATCGCGCCGACGCGAACGCAGATCGAATCGATCGGCACCGGATCGTTCTGGCGCCCAAGGATCTTGTTGCCCTCGGCGAAGGCCTTCCATTCTTCGCGGGTTTCCCCCGAATCCATGGCGGAATCGATCCAGGGGATCAGGCTCGCCGCAAGCGGGGCACCGAATTGCTCGGTCGGAAAATCGTTGTGCGCGAGGATTTCGTTCACACGGGCATCCAGCGGGATGATCCCTGAACTCGCGTCGGTCAGCAGCGCCCCACTGCGCTCGCCGATCATCGCCATCTGCGAAACCAGCTCGCGCATATGTCGCGCGCCCCCACCCGATGCGGCCTGGTAGGTCATGCAGGTCATCCATTCGATCAGGTCCTCGGCGAAAAGCCCGCCCAGGCTGAGCAACATGAGACTGACGGTGCAGTTACCACCGATGTAATTGCGAATTCCTGCGTCGATGGCTCGGTCGATCACGTCGCGGTTGACCGGGTCCAGCACGATGACGCTGTCGTCGTCCATGCGTTTTTCCCGGGCAGCGTCGATCCAATAGCCTCGCCAGCTCTGTTCCCGCAGTCGGGGCAAAACCTGCTTTGTGTAGTCACTACCCTGACAAGAGACGATGACGTCGTGCTGTGAAAGTTCGGAAATGTCGTAGGCATCGAGCAGGGGCGAGGAGCTGACACCGATATCCGGCGGGGCCCCACCGACCTGGCTAGTCGAGTAGAACGTCGCATTGAGGCCCGCAAAGTCGCCTTCGGCTCGCATGCGCTCGAGGAGCACAGAGCCCACCATTCCCCTCCAACCGACAAATCCGACGTGTTCGATGCTCATAATGCGGCATTCATTAGCAAAACCGAATAGACGCAGCGACCCTCGGAGCGGTCGGTCGGATGAAACCTTGGCCGATGGTCTCGGCACAACAGATCGGCCCGTGAGTCCCGTTTAGTTGCGAAATTGGCTTCGGGGGCCGCTGCCATTGAGCCCCGCGGGCTGTACTCTCCGCCTCACCGGCGGTCGGTGGCGTGAGTGATCGTGGGCACAAAGGGGATGCTGGATATGCGCAATCGATTCGAGAAGGGTGTTCGTTTCTCGATCGCTGTAGCGGCTTTTGGAATCGTTGCGGGCGGCTTTGGCTGCATCTCGTCGAGCGTTTCTGATCTGGACGCGTATGACAAGATCGCAATGAGTCGAGTCGTGCCCTATCCGCCCAAGCAAGAACTCCGCAAACGCGCCTTTGAGATCGTCGTGGTTGATAGGCCGTCGGTCGGCATCGACGAGGTGGCGCTCGAGACGCCACGCGCACAGGTTCGGCGAGCGATCGAACAGATTGCTGCTTCTGCGGGCGCCGCGATCATCGATCGCTCGCTGCAAGAGCTGAGTGCAATTCCGACGGAGGGTGTCCTCTCTGAACTCGACGGTCGAGATGCGGATGTCGTGCGAGGAGCCGATTTTGCACTGGCGACCCGGTTTTCGACCTATCGATACGCCTCGACCTGGAAGAAACCGTTCAAATTTCTTTGGCAATCCGAAGCTGACGTCGCGGACAAACCCGGCACCTGCACTCACCTGGTCGACGTCGGGCTGGATGTTCAGGTGATCGAGATCGGCAAGAACGATCGAGTCGAAAGGACCTTCGCACTCGAGAACAGCGCCGAACAGGAGAACAAGGATCTCGACGACGCGTGTACCATTGCACCCGTCACGCTCAGCGTGCTCTTCGAGACCGCGCTCGATGAGGCGCTCAGTTGCCTGAATAGCCCACTTCGAGCGATGCTTTCGCCGCGTGGTCATGTCACTGCGCACCGCAAGGCACCGGACGCCGAGCGCCATGTCTACCGAGTGTCACTCGGATCCGCCCAGGGCATCGCCCAGGGCGATACGGTCGAGATTCGCCGCGAGCAGCGCGCGACGAGTCCGAGTGGCGAGGAGACACGTTCCGAACGTGTCCTATCGCTTGGCCGAGTCACGGATCAAGTGACGGCGCAGTATTCCTGGGTTTCGATCGACCCATCCAAGGCGATGGGCGACATTCTCGAGGGCGATGTCGTCCGCCCTGTCGAGACCGAAGGGTTGTTGGCGAGTCTTTCAGGGCCGAACTGTGGATCGATCCTGGAGCAACGTTAGTTTGGATTGGACTCAGGGCTCGACAATGCCGCTCAGCACGCTCGAGGCGTGATTCGCTGTCGTCGTCGCGTCGCGTACTCGCGAGTGCCCACTCGGGAACGGATTCCAGGCTGGGAATGCCGGGGCCGGCAGAAACCGGCGGTGCCGACAGCCGGTTCGCACCTGACCCGGCACACCCAGTTTGAACGATTGCGATCGAAACCAGCATGCCTATGGCTGCGAAATGGCGCCCGGTAGACGTGCCGAAGTACAGGCGGTGCGACGGGGCAGGCGAAGAGACATCTTGGAGAGAGTATCACACGCCTAGCGAGTGTCGGTCGCCACATTGGCTCTATAATGAGCTGCCCGTCGCCCTTATGCGGCTGGTATGGAAGGGGATCATGCTCATCGAGTTAGCCCGAGATCGCGCAAGCGAACTCGCGGTGGACGACGGAACACGACAGAGGACGTTTGGCGAGCTGCTGGATCGCAGCCATCGTTTCGCGAGTTTTCTTCGAAATGACGCTGGATTCGAGCCAGGGGGCCATGTTTCGCTGCTGATGGGAAACAGGGTCGAGGTGGTCGAACTCTTGCTCGGTGCGGTGATGGCGGGGCAATGGGTAACCCCGATCAACTGGCATCTGGCCGAGGAGGAAATCGAATATGTGATCGAAGATTCCGGATCACGGCTTCTGATCACGGATGATCGATACGCAACGATCGCGCAAAAGGTGAGTCGCGGGCGCGGGGAAACGAGCGTCCTCGAGGCGGGCGACGAACTCGATCGGCTGCTCGATGGGGTGCGTCTTCGGCCACTCGATCTGGATGCGCCGGCCGG
>JAQBEG010000846.1:0-2964 GCA_032123985.1 Deltaproteobacteria bacterium | reverse complement strand
GAGTCGGAGAAGGAGGCGCTCGTCGCGACACTATCGACCTACTGTGTTGGCGAGGTTGCCGCTCTCGACGGTGCCAGCGGAATGATCGGGTTTGCGCCCAATCGCCAAGCGAAGATCTTCCTCGCCACGCAGGCGGTCGATGAGGCGCGGCATCTAGAGGTTATGCTGCATCGACTTGCGGAGCTCGGCGTGACGGATGCCGAGGGTGAATTCGAGGCACGCGCGAACGGGAATCTTCTGGCGTTCCGGAAGCGGCTCCGCGATTTCGTGGAAGCGAAGGATTGGGAAGCTTCTGTCCTTGCACAGAACGTCATTCTCGAATCGATGGAGTTCGCCGCTTTTCACTCCCATATGCAGACATGTGATCCACGAACCGCGGAGATGCTAGCGGGCGTGCTCAAGGATGAGCGGCGTCACATGGGATTCGGTGAGAATGATCTCGGTCGACATCTCGCCCAGGCACCCTATGCGAGAACGCGTCTTCAAGAGATCAAGAAGGAGCTCGACACGTTGGTACTCGCCACCTTCGAGGATAGTCAGCGGGCATTGGGCACGCCGGCTTCGGAGCGCGCCGGCGTCGGCCGCCTCTATCTCGAAACCGTGGCGCGATTGGGGTTCGACTCATGACCGATCCGCTGCTCGAGACAACCGAATTCGATCCAGCAAATGACGAGAGCGGGTCGGCGGGCAAGTCCAATCTCGATCTGCCGCGACAGCGCTATCAACTCAGAGACGACACGGGCTTCGACGAAGTGCCGAAGAAATACCGCCGGTTCTATCGGCGATGGCAAGGGAAGGGCGACGAGCTGGCCCCGAACGAGGTCATCTGCCCGGTCTGCAAAGTCGTGATTCGTTCGGCAAGAGATCTACGTCCGGGCGATCGCGTCTACTGTATGCCGTGTTTTTCCCGACTCACCGTCGTCTGTTCGGAGTCCGGAAGACTTGAAGCCAGAGTCGAGTACTAGTCCCTATCGCGACAGACCTTGCCCCGAGGCGCCCGCATCGCGGGTCACGTAGGTCTAATTGGTCAGGTTGGTCACGTTGGTGAGCCAAACGCTGCATCGGCCGCTCGCGATCCCAGATGGCGAGCGGCCGATGCAAGATCGTCTAGAAGAGATCTCGCAGATAGCGGATCAAATCGGTCGAAGTGACCAGCCCGGCGAGGTCGCCGTTTTCGTCGACGACCGGGACAGCATGGAAGCTTCCGTCCGAGAGCAGTTCGGCGGCTTCTGCGATGGTCGATTTGGGCGAGAGCGTCTTGAGATCCTTCTTCATGAGACCTTCGCTCGAGAACTGATGATCGATATAGGCATCCATCGATCGATCGTCGCTGCCTATGCCCTCGACGCTGATTCCGAGGATATCGGAGGCCGAGACGATCCCGATCAGCTTCTTGCCCGAGACGACGGGGACATGGTGGAACCGTTCCTTGGCGAAAATCTTTCGAACGTCGCTCACTTTTTGACCGACATGAACGGTCACGATCTCCCGGGTCAAGATCTGATCGATCCTTTCGTTCTTCTTCATAGATGCCTCTTTCAAAGGTTGGTTGAGAATCAATAAAGCACGATGCGTGCCAGCTGTGCGGCTTGCTGCGGTGCGTACTGGCAGCTCTGCGAGACACTTTTTGTCGCATTGAGTCGAGATGTCTCTATCATACGGTATCGCGAGACACGCTAGAGAGAGACCCGCAGATCGTCGAATCGCGAATTCCGCTCACGTAGGATTCAGCCCGAACCCCTCGAGAATGGGCACACTATGCTGAGTTGAATCATGGCCACCCGGGACCGCCGCTGCGGGGACCCATTGAAGAGGGACTGGTGAGAATTCATGAAGGACTACGAGAACTACGATGCACTCGGTCTGGCCGAGCTGGTGAAACGCGGCGAAACCTCGGCGGAAGCGTTACTGGAGGCAGCCATTTCGCGAACGGAGGTCCGCGATGGCGCGATCGGCGCGATCGTCATTCGTATGTTCGACGAGGCAAGGAAAGCGATCGCTGCTGGCGTTCCGACGGGGCCCTTCGAGGGCGTGCCTTTCCTGCTGAAGGACCTGCATCTCGCCTGGCCGGGGGTCACTCTCTCGAATGGTTCGAAGCTTTTCGCCGACTATGTTCCCGAGATCGAGAGCGAATTGGTGGCTCGCTACCGAAGGGCCGGACTCGTCGTATTCGGCAAGACCCATTCGCCCGAGTACGGATTGACCACGTCATCGGAATCCCGTCTCTATGGACAGACGAAGAATCCGTGGAATCTCGGACACACGGCGGGTGGGTCCTCGGGCGGTGCTTCTGCTGCCGTCGCCGCGGGAATCGTTCCGCTTGCCAACGCGAGCGATGGCGGCGGCTCGATTCGGATCCCTGCCGCCTGCTGTGGGCTCTTTGGAATGAAGCCCACGCGGGGCCGAACGCCGCTGGGACCGAACTCGGGCGAGGGTTGGGCCGGCATGAGCGCGGTGCACGCTGTTGGTCGTTCGGTTCGCGACAGTGCTGCTCTGCTCGACGCGACCGCCGGGCCAGATCTCGGCGCGCCGTATGCGGCGCAGCCTCCGGCGCGTCCCTTTCTGGATGACGTCTCTCGTGCGCCGGGCAAATTGCGGATCGCGATTCAGCGCGCCGCCTGGAATGGAATCGAACCCCACGCGGATTGCGTTGCTGCGTTGGAGGACGCAGCGGCACTCTGCAAGGAACTCGGCCACGAAGTCGTCGAAGCCCCTTTTGCGGTGGATCCCGCCGTCCTTGCCCCTGCGACGCTTACCATTCTCAGCGCAAGCACCAGGGCGATGATGGAGCAGCGCGCCGAAACGTTAGGTCGTCCTCTCAATGAAGACGATGTCGAGCCGGGCACGTGGGCGCTCGCGAGTCTGTCACAGAAGCACAGCGCGACGGACTACGTCAGGGCGGTGCAAACGATTCATGCGACGGGTCGGGCGCTGGCGGGACATCTCGAGTCATATGATGTCGTC
>JAQBEG010000845.1:0-2599 GCA_032123985.1 Deltaproteobacteria bacterium | reverse complement strand
CGAAATCGCTTTCGGCGCAGTAGTGGACGGGGTCTTCTTTGCGAAGTCGTTCGAAGTAGCCCCAGTGCGTGTCGGTCTCTAAGAGCTCGGAATCCGAAACGTCGATCTTGTCGAGCGGAATCGAATGGGGATCGGCATTGGCCTGCCCCTTGGACGGCAGTGAACTCTCTTTGATCGGATCCTTGATCGGATCTTTGCTCGGATCTTTGATCGGATGGCTCATCTTGTCTCTCCAGGAGGTCTATGGACGGATCGTTCGGTCGCCGTGAGGGGGGAGTGAAGAGGCCGCCAGCTTGATCGCGACCGGCGAAGTCTACGACGTAGACTCGAATCCCTGCCAGCATAGTCTACGGCGGATCTGCCGCGATTTCCTCGCCGCGCTCGTCGATCGAGAACCAACCAGCGCTCGTCCCGCCATGCCATCAGCGCCCGCGTCGGGCACGCTCTATGCTCCCGTCTCCATGGCAACCGCGAGCCTCCCACCTTCGATCGCCGCAGTCGATTTCTCGACGGACTCGATCCCGTATGCACAGACGATTCTCGGTCTGCCTGTCGCCGAGCTCGCCGTGATGCGACGTGCGATCGGAAACGTGTTTCGAATCGCGCACTCTCGAGCATACGCTGAGCGAGTCGATGCAAATGCCGATCCGGTGGCCCGCTTCTCATCCGGGGCTCACGGTGTTTTCATGGGATACGACTTTCATCTGACCGAAGCCGGTCCGCGGCTGATCGAGATCAATACGAATGCTGGCGGTGCACTCCTGAACGGACTCCACACCGCAGCGCTCTGCGAGCCTGCCAAGCTCGATTGGCTCTGCTGCGACCCGCCCCCGATCGAGAAGGTCGAAACCCGTATCGTCGAAACCTTCCGATCCGAATTCGAGGCGGTGCGGGGCCAGGGCGCTCGACTCGAACGGGTGGCCATCGTCGACGAGCGACCATCCCAGCAATTTCTACGACAGGAATTCGAGCTCTTCGTTTCGCTGTTCGCGCGCCATGGCATCGAAGCGCGCGTCGCGGATACGAGCGAACTCGCACGGAACGAGGCGGGCCACATCGAACTCGACGGCTGGCCCGTTGATCTCGTGTATCTGCGCGATACCGATTTTCAACTCAGCAGCACGCGCACAGCAGCGTTGCGCGAAGCACATCTTGCGGGCTCGGTCGTCATCACGCCTTCCCCGCGTGAACATCATCTGCTGGCGGACAAACGACGGCTCGAGATCTTCTCATCGATCAGGGAGCTCGAAGCGCTCGGCGTCGATTCCGAAGATGCGCGCTTTCTCGCGCAGGTGGTGCCGGAAACCCGTCCACTCGCCTCGATGTCGCTCAAAGAGGCCTGGGCCACACGTCGCGATTGGGTCTTCAAACCGGCCGCGTCCTTCGGCAGCAAAGCGGTCTATCGCGGCGACAAGATCTCGAAAAAGAAGCTCGCGGAAATCTATACGGAAGAGAGATTCCTCGCCCAACGCCAGGTCGCGCCGGGAACGACCACTGTCCGCACCCCCGATGGCGATCAAAACATGAAGTTCGACGTTCGGGCCTACGTGTACCGCGACGAGATCCTCATGCTAGGCGCCCGCGTCTACCAGGGTCAGGTCACGAATATGCGAAGCCCGGGTGGTGGCTTCTCGGCGATCTGTGTGGCGCGAGACGAAGAGGCCTGCTGTTCGGCAGGTCGAGACGGCGCGATGCCGGATGCAGGCGGAAACTAGATATCTCGAACGGCCTCGCTGAGCCAGTCCCGTCAAGCCGAGGCGAATGAATAGGGCCGTGCCGGGCTCTGGCGCCACAACGAATGTGAGCGCGTTTTCGTGGCGATTCAGAACGCCCAGCGCAACACAGCCGTGATGGCAAAGGCGACGATACCCAGAGTGAACACTGCATTGGCGATGGAGGCCGTTGCCCAGGCGATCCAACTCGCACGGTCGAGTCGGTCGACCTCGCGCGGTCCGGCATCGAAAGCGAGTCTCGCCCGGATGTCTCCGAGCTTCTCATCGAGCAACGCCTCACTGAAAGGCTCCCCGTGATAAAGATTGCGCGCGCCGCGTCCGCGCAGGAACGCCCGCCGCGTGCGCCGCGGATTGACGAATAGGCCGATGAAGAGTCCACCGAGATTGATGACCCAGGCGGCCGTATACGGACCGCAACCACTCGCGATCTCCCAGGCGCTGATCTCTGCCTCGCCGGTCCAGGTCGTGCCATATCCAGTCAGGACGTGGTGAAGATCATGCAGTTTGACGGCGCGTCGGCGAGCATCGCTGTTCGGAAAACCGAGCGGAATGGGACCCGCCATCAGCTTGACCCAGGCATCCGAATAGCCCCCGTCCGCCGGGATCCCGCCCGATTCGAAATAGCGTGAACGTCCATCTCGCGCGCTCAGTTCATCGGGATAGGCGTTCATGAATGCGCCGACCCGACGAGCGCCTTGCGGCCTTGCTCCAACCAGCTCGCACACTCGGGCGTCAACGCGCGATCGACCATCGCCCGATACTCACGCAGCTCCTTCTCCCCGAGCACCTCGCGCCAGCGACCGTTCGTGCCACGATTCAGGAACCGCTGGGCACCGCCGTCCCACATCTCCGCGGCGTTGCCGAGC
>JAQBEG010000844.1:0-3837 GCA_032123985.1 Deltaproteobacteria bacterium | reverse complement strand
CGACTTCTCGGCCGAGATGCGGAACCCCATGAAGCCCCCGTGATTCTCGACGAATACGCCAACACGAGTTCCGCTGGATCGATCATCGCTTTTCACAAGCATCGGGACGGACTCGAGGTCGGAGATCTCGGCGTTCTCTGTTCGTTTGGCGCCGGGTACTCCGTCGGAAGTGTGATTCTGCGAAAGCGGGCCGATTGAACCGCCGCGACGCGCAGCCCGAGCCGTCTCGCGCACACTTGATTCGCCGCCTCGTGCTCGCGCTGGTCTCGTTTAGCATTGCTGGGCTTGGGGGCACTTCCCCGGCCGTCGCGTCGGATGCTTTGAAGCCACAACTGCATTTCGTTGGATTGTCGGGCAACTCTCGCTCGTTGAGCCTGTCGAGTCTTCGGAGCGTTTGCGACGAGGAGGAAATCGAAGTCGCGGATCCCTACCACGAACGCCGTGTGCGTTATCTTGCGATGGTCTTGAGATGCGTGCTCGATGCCGGGTTTGAAGGCCAGGGGGGGGCAGAGGGACAGCGCGGCAAGGGGCTCTTGCTTCGGGCGCTCGACGGGTACACACGACCGGCTTCGGGCCAGGATCTTCTCGAACCGGGCGCGTTCCTGGCTTTCGGTGAGGCGGACTTGATGACGAATAAGCATTCGCCACCGCGTTTCGCCAAGATTGATCGGCGCGGAATCGATCCCGGACCCTTCTACCTCGTCTGGGTCGGTGAGACCCAGAACGATCCGCACGTCCACCCGTGGCCCTATCAGCTCTCTACGATTCAAGTGGCGCCTTTCGCCAAAGCATTTCCCAAGACCGTTCCGCGCGGCCTCGAAGAATCGGATCCGGGCTGGGCGGGATATGCGATTTTCCAGAGTTCGTGCGCATCCTGCCACGCGATCAATGGTGAGGGAGGAACGGTGGGCCCCGATTTGAACGTGCCCCGCAGCATCGTCGAGTATCGTCCACTCGACCAGATCAGGGGCTATATCCAGAATCCCCAGGCGACGCGCTATACCAGCATGCCCGCACATCCGAATTTGAGCGAGGCAGATCTCGACGCGCTGATCGCCTACTTCAGAGCGATGAGTCAGCGAAAGCACGATCCCGGGCAGCGAGGACGTTCATGAAAGCCGGCGGCTCGGAGATCGGACTCCGGAATACGACACTTCATCTGGGTCTGCGCTCGCTCTCTATGCGTCACGGCGAGTTCATCGTGCACTTCTTTCGCGATCTGGCGCGGCAACAGACCGCGATGGCCATCGTTTGCGGCAAGCTCGACGGGACCGCGCCTCTGTTGGCGCGTGTTCACTCTTCGTGCCTCACGAGCGAATGCCTCATGGGGCGAGACTGCGATTGCGCGGAACAGCTCGATGCTGCGCTTGCAACGATGGCTCGTGCCGGCGACGGCGTGCTCTTCTATCTGATGCAGGAAGGTAGGGGGGCAGGACTCACGGCAAAGGCTCGGGATCGAATGATCGTACAAGCGAGCGGCAATCGCATCACTACCTTCGAGGCCTACGCGGAGATGGGACTGCCGCCAGACCTTCGACGCTATGAAACAATCGCGCCGATGAGCCGGCTACTAGGGATTCGCGCCCCGTTATGCTTGCTCACGAATAACCCCGATAAAGCGGCGGCGGTCGCGAAAGCATTGGCCGAGGAAGAGATTGAGGTCTGTCGGACGGAACCGATCAAGGGACCGACATCCACCTTCAACAACTTTTATTTGAGTGCCAAGCACGAATCCGGTCACGCGCTCAATCGTCCAGTTCGAATGTTGGACGCGCTGCCGCCGAAGCGTGTGCGAATCGTTCCGCCGGTCGTCCTGCCAGGCGAACCGAACCGTGTTCTGACGGCCTCGTATTTCCTTCCGGTTTCAATGCAGGATTCCCTAGCCGACAATGGCCTCGACAGTGTCGTCGAGTGGTTTCGACTGAGCGTAATCTTCGATTGTGAAACCGCCCGAGAATCGATCATCCTTGCTCATCCTGAATCCCGGACGGCGGACATCACAACTGTCGCATCCGACGCCACCGGGAGTGATCGCCACGTGACGATGTCGCTCTTCGATCGCTTGCCGATCCGACGCGCGTCGGGGCGAGATGCATTGATTCGGTCACTGCTCGCAATCCGCGAGCGCGGCCGGGGTTGTGTCGCTGTATTCTTCGACGATCGCGATCGTGTCGAGCACTGATTCTGCAGCTCGGGGTCGGGACCTGCTCGCCTCGCGCGTGGCGGAAGCGAATCAGTTCGTGGCTCGGGTGCCCGATCTCCTTCACGTCCTTCTGACCTCCCCGCCGCGACTTCCGCGAAATCTGGTAACGACTGGCATCGGAACGTCGGAAGGACATGCGCGCCATCTCGCCGAGGCCGCCGGGCGTTGGTTGGGTCAGCCCGCTCGGTATGCGGCGACCGGATCGCTCATGCACGGCGCACCGCCGAATTCGGGAGAGGATTGGCTGGTCGTCTTTTCGCAGGGGCTCAGTGCGAACGCTCGTCATGCCTTTCGCGACGTCGAGTGCTGGGGCGGAGTCGTGTTGGTGACCGGTCTTCAGCCATCGTCGATCGGAGAAGAGGAGGCGATCCCCGAAAATTTCGCGTGGCTCAGTGATCTCGAGGCGCGCGGCGTCGTTCGAATCGACATGGGTTGCGGCACCGAATATGGAACGCTCCTTCGAGTGATTGGCGCGCGCGTAGGTTATGCGGTGGCCTGGAGTTTCATGCGGACACTGGCATACAGGCGACTCCTGCCGCTCGATATGATTCGAGTCGATTCGAAGAGACTATTTGATGCGCAAGCGGACGCGGCGCTCGAATCGAAGCGGGTCTTTCCGGAAACTGAATCCATCTCACCCTTCTTCGGGGCTGAGCGGTCGCTGATTCTCGTTGCGGAGGGCGGGGCGCTCGAGCTGGCAGAACAACTTTCACTCAAATTGTCGGAGGGCATGCTTCGCCCGCAACCTCGATGCATCGATGTCTTGCAATTTGCCCACGGACCCCTACAAAGTCTGGCGCAGCAGGCCACTTCGATCATCTACTTTTCGAATGCCGAGCTCGATGGGTCGGATTGGCCGAGACGCTTCGCAGAGACACTCGATCCCGCGATTCACGACTTTCGCCTCCTGCGCGCGCAGCTCCCGCTGCCCTTCGCGGTCATCGAATACGAGGCGATGCTCGATGAACTTGTGCTTCGCATGCTCGAAGAAACGGATACCGATCTCGTCGATTGGCCGGGGGCGGATCGGGAAGCAGCGCTCTACGGCGTTGGGCCGAGCCTCGAACGTCGTGTCGACACGCAGCCCCGAAGATCCGCAGCGCCGGCGCAGCGGTTCGAAGACGCGGTCTGGCCCGAAATCGAAGAGTGGATCGAGCACGGTCGCCGAACGGCCTTGATTGCCCTGGGCTCGATCGAACAACACGGTCCACATCTGCCTCTGGGAACCGATCGTTGGATCGCGCAGGCACTCGTCGACGGTCTTGCCGCCCGACTCGAAGATGCGGTGGCGCTGCCCGCACTGGCGATCGGTTGCGCCAGCGAACATCTCGACTTTCCCGGCACGCTGCATATCGAGCCCGCAACTCTCGAAGCCGTGTTGCGCGACATGCTCGCCTCATCGCGGCGGCATGGATTCGAGCGTGCCTTCGTCTTTACGGCGCATGGCGGAAATGTGGATGCGCTGGACGAGATGCGCACGCGCCTGGTCGAATCAGCGGGTGATCTCGAGCTTCGAATCGAGACGAACCTGCGAGTGTGGTCGATGCAGTCGAGGGCCGTCGAGTCCGAAGCGCTAGACGCGAACAGCGCGGGCCCCCACGCCGGAGAATACGAGACGAGCGTAGTCGCAATTC
>JAQBEG010000843.1:0-12364 GCA_032123985.1 Deltaproteobacteria bacterium | reverse complement strand
GACCTGGCCCCTTCAACGGTTTTACAGGTGGCGCTCCAGCGCGAACTTGCGCTGGAGACACCCTCGTATCGACATCATTGCCTCTTCCTGGAGAGGGCCGGCGCAAAGCTCTCCAAACTTCACGGCGCTGTCGATGTCGATTCGCTCCGACAGAGTTACGACTCGAGCGAACTGTGTGGACTGCTGGCGAGCTTCGTGGGTCTGGTCCCGGTTGGAACGGTCTGCAGACCTGCGGATCTCGTTGACGATTTCGACTGGAGTCGTGTCTGCACCGAGGATGTCGAACTCCGATGGACAGCTGGCGAAGGCTTGCTCCTCAGGCGCGGCTGATCTCGAGCAAGGAGAACTCGGCGGGCACACCGACGCGCAGCGGAAAGCCATAGAATCCGGTTCCGCGATGAACGTAGAGTCGGCTGGCGCCACGCGCGAACAGACCCTGATCCGGCCAACGCGACCGCGACAAGACCGTCCAGTCGAATCCGAGCGACACGAGGCCCACCTGTCCGCCATGGGTGTGTCCGGAAAGCACGAGGTCGACGTCGTCATCGGGTATCGCATGAAACGCCAGGGGATCGTGCAGGAGCAGCAGCCGGAGATGATCGGCCCTGCGTGGAAAACGATCGAGGAGGGCTGCGAGATGTTTGCGGCGGCCGCGACTCACGTAATCCGACCCGACGATCTGAACCGGACCGATGGGTGTCTCGAAGCAAGCTTCGTCGTCGATCAGCAATGGGATACCAATCGCGTGCATGGCGTCACGCACATGTTCGGGCGCTTCATGATCGTGGTTGCCGAAAATCGCGGCACAACGATCTGCGATCGGGCGCAGTGGTTGCAGCGCTTCCTCCAGACAACCGGGCGAGCCCATGCTTTCCATCGTCAAAAAATCACCGGTGAGCATGACGAGATCGGGATCACGCGCGACGAGCTGGGCCACCTGGTCGCGCAGCCGGGCGACGCTCTGCCATGGGCCGAGGTGAGTGTCGGAGAGCTGAACAACACGCAGCGGGCGCTCCAGGAGCGGTTCGGGTTCGCGTCCGCGGAAACGCTCGACGGGCACACGCTGAATCACGTCAGGACCCTGTCGAGACAACCGAAAGCGCACGGTCTCCGGTCGCGTGGTCATCGAGGTGACGATCGAGAGAGCCGCGACGGCCAGAGGAATTGCTTCGACGAGTGTCCAGAAGGTCAGCGTCGTCTGCCAATTCAAGGATTCGAAGGCCAGTCGGAATGGAAAAAGGACGAGCAGCCACGGACCCGAGAGCATGCCTCCGGCGATGAAGGTCTGCGCCGGGACCGAGATGAGCCATTGAAAGATCGATCCGCGCATGCGCGCACGAACCAGATGAGTGAATTGCACTGCAGCAGCGGCCATCGAGTAGGCGAAGAGAAGGTCCAGGTAGAATGCGACGTCCGGTGAGGCGAGCGCGCGGAGTCGAAAATGCAGAATGAGCGCGGCGGGAAGTGAAAAACTGAGGATTACCGCTGAGAAGATCGCGTAGAACCGACCCCGCACGATAGCTGCATAGACCGGTACACCAATCCAGGTGGCCACAGCAAGCAGTTGGAAGATCCAGGACAGGTCGTCTGTCACCGTGACCCACCACGAGCCAGTCGCAACCGTTCTTTCCAGAATTCTGTCTTCAACGATTCTCCGACCGCGTGTCGAGTCACTACGCGGCGGCTATGTTCGCTTGCCGCACGCGTTTGGTCGAGAGGTTTCGATGCTTCGATTCTACGATTTTCATGAGTCCGGGAACGGATACAAGGTTCGTTTGCTCTTGTCCCATCTCGATATCCCGCATGAGCGGATCGAGATGGACATTCTGAAGGGCGAAACCCGAACCGACGAATATCTCGCGCTCAACCCGAACGGTCGCATCCCCTTGCTCGTTTTAGAGGATGGGCGCACGCTCGCCGAGTCGAACGCGATTCTCTTCTATCTCGCTCAGAATTCCGAGTATTGGCCTGAGGATTCATTTCTCCGCGCGCAGGTTCTGCAGTGGATGTTCTTTGAGCAATACAGTCACGAGCCCTATATCGCAGTCGTTCGTTTCTGGACGTTTGCCGGCGAGCTTGGCGCCCATGAGGCTGAACTTCCCGAACGCCGCAAGCGGGGCGAGGACGCGCTCGACGTGATGGAGAAGCACCTCTCGCAGAGCGCGTTCTATGTCGGGGACCGTTATTCGATCGCCGATATTGCACTCTATGCTTATACGCACGTAGCGCATGAGGGAGGATTCGATCTCTCCGGTCGACCCAATGTGAGCGCTTGGCTCGCGCGAGTCGCAAATCAACCCGGAAATATCGCGATCGACGACGCAACGTCCTGACAATCCCGAGCGAGCATCGACGCGGGGCGCGATCTACGCTTGCCCCACCAGTCGAATTCCATCGCGAAGGATCCTCGCTCATGGCCGTCGCATTCCCGCGGCAAATCGCGTTTGCGGCAATTTTTATCGGCATTCTCGGCGTAGCGACACACAGTCGTGTGGTCGGCAATGGTTATGTCTTTGATGCCGTTCTTCTCGTGCAGGCAAACCCTCATGTGCGTGCGGATGCGAATGTTGTCGAAATCCTTTCCTCCCCCTACTGGAACGCCGAGATTGCACCCGGGCGTGGGCTCTACCGACCTCTTACGTTGCTGAGCTTTCAGTTGACGCGGCGCATCTGGGGCGAGTCCGTATCGGTCGACCACGCGATCGATCTCGGCCTACACGTGCTTTGCAGTCTGGTTCTACTGATTTTCCTGATGCAGATGGGCGCTCATTTCGGGGTCGCACTGACCCTGGCGATGCTATTTCTCCTGCACCCGGTGCAGACTGAGGTGGTCGCGAGCCTCGTTGGACGCAGCGATTTGCTCGCGACGCTCTTTGCGTTGCTTGCACTGGTTCTGTCGTTGGCGCGTCGCGTCTCGGCTCCGCTGCTCTGGATCGGGCTCTCTGGCCTCTTCTCCCTGTCTTTGCTTGCGAAAGAATCGACGGCCACTCTCGTCGTGTTGCTGCCAGCTTGTTGGGCTGCACGGGAATCGTGGCGTGGAACGGCGCGCGGGAAAATGACGCGTCATGCGCTTGGTCTGGTTCTTTGTCTCGCGGCCGCCGTCGCGTGCAATCTGGTCCTGCGGCAAGCGGTGCTGGGCGATCTGCTCATTTCGGACACAACGAGATTCGATGACGGTGCGACGGGATTCTTCGAGCTGCGTTGGCGTGCGTTGGCGTTTGTGAGCCTATACGCCCAGAAACTCATCTGGCCCCTTCCGCTGCTGCCCGACTATCTGACGGGCGTCGTGCCGACGAAGGGGATGGAACTGAACTTCAGGGCCGTCGTCTCCGTGGTCGCGATCATGGGCAGCGTCACCTGGGCTGCCTGGGCCTGGTGGCGATATCGATCGCTGACGCGCGTTCAGCTAGGCATTCTGCTGTTTTGGATCGCCATCGTACCTGTGAGCAATTTGATCATTCAGATCGGGACTCCGTTTGGCGAACGGCTGCTCTACTTCCCTTTGATATTCCTTCTGTTGGTCGTGGTCGACCTTCCTTTGTGGCGGCCCGTGACCGTCTGGAGTCTGGAGTCCGCGCCGAGGCTATGGCCAGTGTGGCTGATCGTCGCTCTTGTGTTAGGCATCATGAGCGCGACGCGAATTCCTGATTGGAAGAGCAATCGCAGCCTGTTTCAGGCCGCAGTGACGGATTGTCCAGGCAACTACTTTGCCCAGTTTACCTACGCGAATATCCTTTATCGTGAGGGGCAGCCCGCTGACCAGGAACTCGCCCGACAGGCCATGGAGGCTGCGGCGCATCTGAATCCTGAGGCGTATACGCCAAGGGTAGCGCTGGGTGTGATGGCGGTGTCGGAAGGGCATGCTCTCGAGGCTCGGTCTCGCTTCGAAGAAGCCTATGCCCGCGTGGACCAGGTGAACGCGCGTGAACGGCAGACCGCAGCGTTGAACTTGTTTCGCGCCTATCGGGAATTGGAGGAATTCCAGAAACTGGAGTCGTTCAGCGTGCCCCTTGCTCTCGAACACCCGGAGTGGATCGAGTTGCAGGCCGAGCTGGGAGACTACTGGTTGACCCGAGATCGCGTGCGTGAAGCACTCGCGGTGTTCGAGCGTGCCGCGGCGGAAAATCCGCAGGAAATGGCGCTCTGGCGACAGGTCATCCGGGCCCATCTAAGCCTGGGGCAAGACCAACTGGCGGCCGAGCGCATCGATGCCTCGCCGCCGGGAACCGTGAACTACCTGTTCAAACTCCAACTCAAGCGCGATGGACTCGTCCTGCCCAACCTTTCCAAATAGCGCGCTCGACTACGATGAAAGTAACGTCGCGATGAAATTCATTAGGTCAATCGACTGGTAGTTCGCCTTTGCTCGGTCCAAAAGAGGACAGAGGCCGCGAGCACGCCGACCAGCGAGAGAAGGCTTCCGATCACGAGGCTCCGTGGCCGGTAGCGAAATTCGAGCCAGTGTTCTTGCCCGGTCAATGGAATGGCGGAGATGACGACGTCCGCCTTCAGCAACGGACGAGGCCCTTGATCCGAGCTGACCTGCCATCCGGGAAAGTGCGCGTATTTCTCTGAGAGCAGCAGGTAGCTCGGCGTTCCGGTCGCCTGTAAATCGATTCGTTCGGTTCGACCGGCACGCAGTTGCACTTCAGGCGTCATCAACGACGCCTGAAGATTGGGATTTGCATCGAGTTCGATCAAGAACGGATCGAGATCGGAATGACTCCGGATGACTCGAGGCTGCTTCGAGCGCTCGGGCAGGTGCAGCTCGTCGAGCGAGCCTCCTCGCAATACCCCCCAGCTCTGCGGGTCGAATTCTGGGCGATCGATGATGCGATAGCTCGCATCGGTCTGGAACTTCAAGTCTCCAATCACGGCGATCGCTTGCGGCGCATGCCACGCCCGCGGCAGATTTGCTCCGTTCTCATAAAGGAGCCGACCAGAGGATTTGGGCGGCTGACAGAGTTCGCACGCATCGAAGCGCTGAATCAACTCCAGGCCTGCGAGGCCGGTGGGCCTGCGCGCGGTGACATACCGCACGTTCAACAATCCCCAGAAGCGAGCGGTGTTTCGAGCACGATACGAGGCGGGCAGGAAGGGCATCACATCCCGGCCCAGCGTTCCTTCTGCTCCCAGATATTCCAACTGCCACATGTGGTCCCAGCCGACCAGGTTGGCCAGATTCAGCGGAACCGTCACATGTTCGATCCCCCAATTGCGATCCAGATTCTCGAGGGTGTGGAGTCGGAAGGGCCCAGGCTTGTTTGCGACATGATTGAGGATTCGATTCGCCTCGATCTCTCGGCGTATGTCCGCTGTTGGTTCGAGCGGTGAGGCGGCGAGCAGTTCCTCGACCCCGATCGCGATCACCAGAGCAAATGTCAAGCCTCGACGTATCCGCTGACGCCGAAAACGCACGAGGCAGACTTGGATCCCCATGGCGATCAGAGGCGCCATGCCCAGATAGGTCAGCAACAAGGCTCGTTGCGGGAGTCTCTGCATGCTGAACAAGGGCACGATCGCCCGAGCCATCGAGAAAACGTTCTCCGATTGACTCAGCGCCAGACCGGCCGCCAACCAGGCAAGGCAGAGCCCCCACTTCCAGCGATCGGCCAGAATGTTCGAGCGACGAGCCCATAGCCCAACACAAAGGAGAGCGATGATCACCAATTGCCATTTGCGCCATTCACTGACGGCCTGCCAGTCCCCATTCAATAGACGGAATGCCAATGTCCCGAGATATTCATCGCCAATGAAGGCGAGTTCGAGAGGCAGGCCGCCGGCTCGATTCGTCAACGGTAGGAGCTCGAGGCCGGGCACGACCTTGATCGCCGCGATCAGCGAGCCGACGACCGCCAGCACGATTCCCATTTTGAGTACGCGGCCGCTCCGGACCGCGGCAGAACAGGTTCGGATGGACCCTATCCACCAGGCCATCAAGGACAGCCCGCAACCAACCGCGGTATACAGAAAAACGGTGGCACCACCGGCGAGCAGTTGTGCGCCGAGCAAACTGGCTGCCACCGCGCAAAGACCTACTCGATCTTCATCCATCGCGCGGATTGCGAAGTACAGGACCAGCGGCGACCAGCAGGCTGCCAACACGATAGGACCGTGACCCATCTGTGCGTGGTCCAGTAGCATCGGGCATAGCATGAACGAGACCCCGCCTCCGATCGCGGCGAGTTGTTGCTCGAAAGCATCGACGGGGGCGCAGCTCCAGGATTTCAGGAGATATCGACAAAGCAGCGTGGCCGTCAGGCCCGCAATGATCAGATGCAATAGGAATGTCCAGGTCGACATCACTTGAGCGGCCTCGCCCACATCCCACGATGTCACGGCAGCGAGCGCACCCGTGAGCAGCGTGGTCAGTGACAGGACACCGATCTGAGCCTTGGCGAAGAAGGGCTCTCCTCCGTAAATGTGCGAACTCCATAGAGGGAGTTCGCCATGCTCGAAAATCGATTGGGCGGTGACCTGATTCCATACCGAAAACAGGGGCGTCAAATCCCCTGGTCTAAATGGAGAGTGCGGTCCACCGCGCTGCGGCAATTCGAACGGGATCAACCACGGTGCAAACTTCAGACAGACCGGAATGCACAAAAGCATCGTGGTCCACGCCCAGATTGCCGGCCGTTGCTCGCTCAACGCTCTCAAGTCTTCCCCATAGAGGTTCTCCACCTGTGGCAACGCGACCCGCCGCGCGTAAACACGAGTGCCATGATACATCGCGAGACAGCGCGATTGGGAGACCGCATTGGTCACGGCCCACGCAGACGAAACAGTCGGAAACCTTTGCCTGCCGCAACGAGTTCGAAGCGATTTTTGTGCGATTCTGCCCACTCGCGCTCGATCGGGAAACCGTCGGCGTCGGCGACGATGTATCGCTCGGCGTTGACGAGCCGGAGGACAACGACCCAATCGATGTTGGCGGCTTCGAGATTCGCGAGCCATGTGCCGTATTGGCCGCGCCCCCGATAGAATGCGGGCTTCGGCTCCGCTGTGAGCCGTGGTTCGTCCCGCCAGAAATCATGGAAGCCGTCCTCGAGTCGGCCCTGGATGTTCACATAGCGCACAAAGCGCGTCTGATGGGGGCCCATCAACAGATAGGGCAGGTTGAATCCCGTATACGCGACCCGCCCTGTGGCCATAGGATCTGCCCGTTCGAGCGCTCTTGTGGCCGCGAGTCTGGAGTTGAAGCGGGTCTGTGCGTTGTAGAAGTCGCGGTGCGCAGTTGAAAATGATTGAGCGACGCCAACGGACGCCAGTACGGTCACGATCGCGATCGCTTGAACGAGGTGGCGCGATTCGGGCCGTCTGACGAACAGTGCCCCGGTGAGCGACGCGACGGTGGCCAGACCGAGGGGGATCCATAACCAGAGCGACATGCCGGCTGCGAATGGGCTCGGCTGGAATGAGCGCCACCACGGACTGACGCCGAGGTCGAGGAAAAGCAGAATCAGGATGGTCGCCCACAAGAGGCGCGATGCCCATCGATTTCGCCTCTGGATCTGACCGAGACAGAGAGCCCAGCCGATCAGCGCCAGGGCGACGACCGGAAGGAGGAATCGGGTCTGGTTGTTATGTGGCAGCGAGAAAGTGTAGTAACAGCCCCAGTATAGACCGACGCCCGAAACCAGAAATCGCGCGGCGCGATACGGCCCGGACATCGCTGCGCTCACGAGCAGCGACAGCGCCCCCAATAAGGAAATCACGCATGCGAAGGTGCCGAACTGCACCAGCAGAAAGTCAGGCAATCTGCTTGCAGGGACGTAGAACTGACCCGCAAAGGCTTCGTATGGGATCGCACCGGGAAACAACGTCCACGCGCCGAGTTTCAGGTCGAGTGGAAATAGAGGATTCCCGTAGCGCATGAGATCGATCAGAAACCACCATCCACCGCCGGCGGCGACGGCCAGTGCATAGCCCATCAGCGCGCCGGGCAGGCGGCGCATACATAACACGACCGCAAAGAGCAGAGCTTGCGGGCCGAGCAGCACGACTCCAATGACCTTTGTGCCAATTGCGAGTCCGACCGAGAGGCCGCCGACAAGCCACGGTGCAGGACGTCTCGGATCGAGAGCCTGCGCCGTGTACAGCAGGGAGGCGGCCCAGAAAGCGAGCATTAGCATGTCGACGTTTGACTCGTAAATCACGTTTCGCATCGGAGCGATCCAGAAGACCCCAATGGCAGCCAGGCTCGCCGCCTCACGTGGCGCACCGCAGTACCGCGCGAGTCGTATCAGTGCGACTGCGAACAAGCAGGCGGCGAGGGCGTTCACGACATTGGTGATTGCGTCGCCGCCGAGGAGTCCGAGCCACCATGCGAAAAGCAAGGCACCGTTCTGCGGCGCGAAGGCCGCCACCGGATCCCCGAAAACTGTGGGTATGTGCACGATGCGGCCTTCGAGAAGCCATCGAGCAGGCAGATAAAGGTGGTAGGTGAGTGCGTCCCAGCTCGTGGGTGGCGCGGGCAGGCGCCAGCCCAGGTCCCAGACGATGATTGGAGCCGCCAGGGCAAATGCCGGAGCGGAATGCCGAAGCATCCTGCGTCGCTGGTCGACTCCCATTCGCCTCGCTGCCGGTATCAGCCGCGTAGCGAGGAAGAGCAGCACAGCAAATGCGATCAGGCTCATCGGGCTGAGGATGCCTGCCGACCCGAGGAGAGCGACGCTGACGGTCACCAACCACGCTGCGAAGACGCCCTCGGTCAGGAGTCGCGGCGTCGCTCCGCCAACACCGAGCCAAGGAGCGAGACGGCGTGCGCTCGCCACGAGACACCCGCAGCCAAGCCCAAGGCGCAACAAACCGTCCAGGTTGTCCAAGACGCTCCCAAAACCCAGTTGAGACTCCAGACTTCCTCCCCGAGCCGTCCATTGAAGTCGCAGCCTACGGTAACATCGTGGCCGCTTCGTTCAAAGCGCTCCTACCGCCCGTGCATCTCGAATGCACACGCTGTCAAGGATCTGCGAAACCAAAGCACAATTCGATGACCGTTAGTCGTTCGCAACCGCCGCCCCTCTATGCGCACCCATTTGATTACGCTTGGCGTCGTCGGCGCGTCGTACGTAGATCATGGTAGCTCCACCCTTTGCCGGCCCGGCGTGACTCCTAGGGAACGAAGATCAACTTTCGGGTCGGAAACTCGGTTTGGCGTTTCGAGGGGCGGTCAAAGTGCGGACGGGCAGGTAGGATGGGAGAAGCCATGAACGACGCTGCGCTTCATTCATATTTCCGCCAGCATTCCAGCTTCCTGATTGCCGCCGGCTTCCTTGTCCTGGTGGGGCTCTCGCGTGTCCCTCAACTAGCGAGCCCGCACCTTTTCTTCTGCGGCGACGAGGCCATCGTGGGCCTGATGGCCGAGCGCGTGTTGAGTGGTGATGGCTTGCCGCTCTTCTTCTACGGGCAGAGCTACATGCTGGCGGTGGTCGAGGTATTGAGCACGACTCTGTCGCTGGGTGTAGCGGGCGCATCGCCGCTGGCCCTGAAGCTCGGTGGGCTCATGGCCTGGGCGCTCGGCCTGCTCCTCTTCGTCGTTGCCCTGCGTCAGCTATGCAGCGAGCGAATTGCAGTGATCGCCGGGCTGCTCTTCCTCTGCATGCCAGCCTGGGGCCCAGTGGGTCAGATGTATACCGGCGCTTTCGTCACGTCCAGTCTGGTGCTCTGGCTGATTGCCAGGCTATATGCCGGAGGGCTCGACGGGGATCTCAATGGCCGACAGCCGGTGGCGAGCTCTTCGATTGCGAATGGTCTAACGCGTTTCTTTGTCGGGTTCCTATTATCTCTCCTGTACTTCATCCATCCACTCTGGATCGGCTACCTCCTGCCTTTTGTTTCCCTGGCATTCTTCGAGCAAGCGCAATCGCGCCAGGATGAAGGTCGGCGTCGCGTCGTAGCGCTGGCGACTGCGCTCGTGGGCCTCGCTTCGGGTTTGGCGTTCATTCTGCTGGTGGCTCCAGATCGCGCAAATTATTGGTCGCCTCCCATATTCGAGGGCCGCGATCTGGGCGAATCGCTCGTCCGGCTTCCTCAGCGCTGGTTCGAGATGCTGAGTGGTCACTACTTCTTGAATCACACCCTGCTCATGGGCCGGGCCTCATCCCTGGCGACCTGGCTGTGGGCGCTCGTCTCGTTTGCAGCCATGGGGGGCGGACTCGTTGCTTTGGTTCGGGGCGACGTGCGTGAAGGGCGGCCGCCGCTGTTGCCGCTGCGCTGTTTGTTTGGAATCGCTGCTGTCTCCGCTTTCTCGCTACTTACGAATCCCCAGCTTTTTGGGCCACGCTATTTGTTGCCGCTCACGCCATCTCTCGTTCTGTTAGTCGCCTGGGCCATCGACCATCTCTGGCAAAGCGACGGCGCACGCAGCTGGGTTCGTTGGATCCCGATCGTCGCCCTGATCTTGCTCGTGTCGGTGGGGTCGGCTTCGCTCTATGAGTTGCGGCTGCTTACGCCTGAGGGTTATCGGGTCCACGAGGAGTATCCAGAGGCTGAGGCCCTCACCGCGTTGCTCGCTCAACTCGAAGGTCGCGACGTCCAGCATTTCTACTCAACGGATTCCATGCTCCAGTGGAGCATCATGTTCTCGGCGGAAGGGCGCATGCGCGGGCGCTGGCTACTACCGACTGATCGCGTTCCCGAATATCCACTGGAGGTGGATCGCGCCCTCTGGTCGGGCGCTCCGGTGGCGATGGTCGGTCGGATCCCGGAATCGCGCATCGCGAGCTACCGAGTGGCGGCCGCCCGATCGAAGAACATGGTGCTCATCGAGCCCCACTACTACATACGATTCGACCCGCGCCCCCAGGATCTCGAGCGTGCCGGCTTCACCCTCAATCCTCGCCCTTGATGCTTTTCGCGGTCAGATCGGGCGCCGATCAAGACGGGGGTTTCACGCGCCGCTGTGGTAGAAAGAAACCGTGACCGAGATTCGTTCTACACAAACAGAGCGACTACGAGAAGTTCGTTCAGCGACTCCGTCCGTGAACCCGATTCGAGTCAGACGAAAGCGGATGAGCGGCGTCCTGGCGGCGGCGCTCGCTGCTGTTTTTCTTGCACAGGTCCATTTCGGCAGTCTGCAAGAATCGCTCACATGGGACGAACCGGTGTACATCGCCGCAGGCTACACCTACATCAAGTGGGGTTTCTTCCACTTGAATCCGTCGCACCCGCCACTGCTTCAATACCTGGCCGCCTTTCCATTGATCTTCCTCGACCCAAACGTCCCCGAGGATCATCCGGCGTTGGATCCGACCAATCAGGCGAATCTGATCGTCCCTTTTGCAACGGAGTTCATCTTCCATAGCGGGAATGACGTTTCAGCGATCGCATATTGGGGACGCTTGTCCCGGCACATACTCGGTACTTTGCTCATTGTGGGCATCTTTCTCTGGGGGAAACGTCTCTATGGGGAGGGCCCTGCATTGTTGGGCACGGCCGTCGCTGCTTTCAGCCCCAATATCATCGCGCACTCAAAACTCGCGACCGAGGACCTGGGCTGTACGACTTTCATGTTCCTGTCGGTCTGGGCCTACTGGCGTTGCATGCATTCGCAAAGGCTCCGGCCATGGGCATTCTGCGGTCTGGTCACGGGGCTGGCTCTGGCCAGCAAATACACGGCTTTGCTTCTAGGGCCGATCTACATCCTATTGCTGCTCGCCGCTTGGTATAGAAATCCAGCAGAGCGGAGACTCGTTCGCGATTCGTTGAATCTTGGCATCCTGGGTTTGGTATCGGTGCTAGTCGTTGGGGCTACATACAATTTTTCGTTCGACTATTCCCATTATATTCGCGGTCTTGGTGAAATCTATCAGGATGCAGTACCCAACTACTACTTCTATCTGCTAGGCGAAACTTTTAGGGAATCGAAATGGTATTACTTCATCGTTGCAGCATTGATGAAGACGCCTCTACCGATCTTGTTACTCGTGGGCGCGGCGGCGATCGCGGCCATCGGCGATCGGCAACATCGGGAAGCCCAGCTCTTTCTGTTGATCCCCGTCGCCGTCGTGCTAGGAGCGTCGTTTCTGGACTCAGCCAATATTGGGCTGCGTCGAATTCTTCCCGTATTCCCCTTCCTTCTCCTCTTTACTGCGCAACTTCTGGTTGGCAGCCACCCGCGCGTACGCACGACCGCCGCGGGAATCCTCTTGGCACTCACGATCGTTGCAGCCATCAGGATCTATCCCCACCATCTTTCCTATTTCAACGAGGCTGTGGGAGGACCCGAGCGAGGGCCCTACCTCCTGGATGACAGCAACCTCGACTGGGGTCAGGACTTGCCAGCATTAGCGGAATGGCAGAGAGCACACCCCGAAGCGACACCTATCAAGTTGTCGTATCACGGACTGGCCGACCCCGCCTCGTA
>JAQBEG010000842.1:0-4054 GCA_032123985.1 Deltaproteobacteria bacterium | reverse complement strand
CCGAGTGTCATGCCGTCGCGGACCCATTCGAGGGCCGCCTCGGCCGCGCCGCTCGGTGTCGATGCATCCCGACTCGATGCCATCTCAGGCAAGCGCAGCTTCGAACCAGGTCGCGAGCTTCGAGAGGGTCGCCGCAGGATCGCCGCCGACGTCGATTCCGATCATGCGTCGATCGCGGTCGCATAGCACGCTGAAGTCGCCGGTGGCCTGAGCCTCGACGAGCGTGTCAAAGTCACCGCCCAGTCCCGGAATCGCCAGCGGCTTTCCTTTGCCTGTCGCTTTGCCTGTCGCCTTGCCTGTCGTCTTGTCGAGGCGGGCGCTCGCGCTCTGCCAGAGCTGCAAGCCGGCCAGCCTATTCGGCCCGCCCTTTTGGAGTTGACCGGTCGAGTGCAGGTAGCGCGGTCCGAAGTCGAGAGTCGTGGCAACCTTGCGACGCGTATGTACGGCTTCCCGAATCGACTGGAGAGCCGAGCGGATCGACGGCGTGTCCTCGAGGAAGGCGTTGATTGCGAAGGTATCGGTGGCTTCGAGGCTTTCGACCAGGGCCTTCATCAATGCCTGGGGATCGCCGCCGGCGCTACGAGCCGCATCGCCGAGCGCCTTTCCAACAAAGAGGCGAGCCCCCTCGGCTTCGAGATCGGCTTTCTGGGTCGGGAGTCCGCCCGCTTTGCCCGCCTGCTTCATGAGCTCACGACTGGCCGTCTTGGCCGCTTCGACATCGGGTTGATCGAAGGGATTCAGTTCGAGCGTCGCGCCGACGACCGCCGTCGCGATCTCCCAGCGGAAGACCTCCTGGACGAGATCGAGCGCGTCGGCGATTTCGATTCGGACAACGGGATGGCCGGCGGCTTCGAGGGCCGCGAGCTTGTGTTGACGTTTGCCATTCGTCGCGTCCGAGGCCAGTGCGATATCGACGAAGACGCGATCGTTTCCGTAGCGCGCAGGCTCGCCGAGGGGGTTCGCCGCCGGCGATCGGCACGATGCCCAGACCGTGCTTGCCCGTAGATTCAGCAACGAGCTGTTCGATCCAATCTGTGAATGCTTCCAGTTCGGGTGAGATGCTCAGCGTCAACTTGTCGCGGCCCTGTCGACAGAGTGTGCCGAGCGTGGTCCCGAGGCCGACGCCGGGATTGAGTTCCGGCGAAACGAAGGGCGCGCAAGCGGCCGACATCGTTCGCGCCCGCGCCTGCAGCGCTTCGGGATCGAGTCCCATCGCCTCGGCGGGAAGCAGTCCAAAGGGCGAGAGGGCCGAGTAGCGGCCGCCGATATCCGGTTGGCCTAACGCCACACCGAGAAAGCTTCTCGTCGCGGCAACCGTTTCGAGGGCACTGCCCGGATCGGTGATCGCGACGAAATGCCGTCCCGCCGCTTTGGCGCCGATGCTTTCGACCAGACGCGCGTGCACGAATTCGAAGGCCGCATTCGGCTCGATCGTCGAGCCCGATTTGGAGGATACGAAGAAGAGACATCGCTCGAGATCGAGCCCATCGACGATCGACTCGATGGCATCGGGAACCGTCGTGTCGATGACCAGGAGTTTGCGCGCTCGCAGGTCGCTGTCCGCGCCACCGGTTGCGCCCGCGAGTGTTCGGCCGAGCACGTCGGGCCAGAGACTCGATCCGCCCATTCCGATCACGACGACCGTATCGGCCTCGTGTGTCCGAACGGCTTCGCGAAGCGCTGCGTTTCCGATCGCGATCTCGGCGGCAGCCTGCGGCAGGTCGAGCCAACCCATCCAACGCGCTTCGTCGGCGTCCGAAAAGATCGATGCCTTCCGGTTCCAGAGCATTCGGCTCTTGCCCTCTTGATGCCATGCCTGCTGGGCTGCCTCGACGTCGTCTTGCGAATCGCCGAGCGCATAACTTGTCTGTGCCAGCGCCGCGCCGACGAGCTGCTGTCTTTTGGTTTCGACCGAGAGGAGAAGTCCGTCGAAGGCGTCGCTAAAGAGTGCGCAGCCCTTCGTGAGCAGTCCGTCCGTAATCTCTTTCAGCGAGATGCCGAGCGCATCGAGTTCCGAGAGGATGGCCTGCGCCTCTGCTTTCAGAGGTGCGGGGTCGCTGCCCAGGGCGTCGCGAACCTTGCCCTCGGTGCGAAACGCCTCGAGCGTCGCATCGGGCAGGGTGTTGACCGTGTGGTTGCCGATCAGCTCGTCGACATAGAGCGTCTTGGGAAGCGCAGGGTCCTTGGTCCCCGTGCTGGCCCAGAGAACGCGTTGAGGATCCGCGCCGGCCGCCGCGAGCTTCGCCCAGCGATCGCCCGCGAGCGTCTCGAGGAAGGTTCCATAGGCGAGCTTGGCGTTGGCGATTGCGACCTTTGCGTCGAGGGCTTTAAAACGCGCGCGTCGATCTTCGCCCGTCTCGTTTTCGAGCGCGGCTTCGATTTGCTGACCCACGGCTGCGTCGATGCGGGAGATGAAAAAGCTCGCGACGCTGGCGATGCCCGAGACCGATTCACCGCGCGCCAGCCGCGCTTCGAGACCCGAGATATAGGCCTGATGGACCGCTTCGTAGGCATCGATTGCAAAGAGCAGCGTCACGTTCACGTGAATGCCATCGGCGATCAGCGCCTGGATCGCCGGAATGCCCTCGGGCGTCGCCGGAACCTTGATCATGAGATTGTCGCGGCAAACCGCCTTCGCCAGGCGACGGGCCTCGGTGATCGTGCCGTTGGTGTCGTGTGCGAGATGCGGGGAGACTTCGAGGGAGACGAAACCGTCGCGGCCCCCGCTTTCTTCCCAGACCGGCCGAAGTACGTCACAGCCGAGTTGAATGTCCGCGACAGCCAGACGTTCGAACACGTCGAGGGCGTCGCTCGCACCCTGCGCGATCAGCGCACGGGCAGCGGGGTCGTAGTCGCTCGTCTTGGCGATGGCCTTTTCGAAGATCGAGGGGTTCGAGGTGACGCCGCGGATGCCTTCGTGCTCGACCCAGCGGCGAAGTTCGCCAGAGAGCAGCAGGTCGCGGCTGATGTTGTCGAGCCAGATGGATTGGCCTTTGGCATGGGCTTCGAACACGGGCGTGTTCGATGTCGTCGAATTCTCTGCGGACATGAAGAGTGGATCCTCGGTTGGACGCGGGGTCGGGGGGGCGTGCACCGAGGCGGCAGTATAGGCGGTCGCGCCCGCTTCGGGAGATCTTCCGCGGCTTCCGTTGTGTCGTCGACAGAAAGGTTGAACCCGATGGCGCGCTCGACCCTTTCGGGCGGGCTCCACCGGGTTCGTCCGGTCGCGGCGGTGGCGGTGGGCGGGGGTGCCTCGTCAGGCCGCCGCGACAGAGATTCGTCTCGGTTTGCTCCTGGCGCTCTTTGGAAGCAGAAGCTCGAGGACGCCGTCCTTCATCGTCGCGGCAACCGCTTCCGGATCGATGTCCTCGGAGATTCGAAACTCCCGGTGGTAGCCACCGGATCGGTACTCGGCGTGAACCGGGCGGCGATCCTCCTCCACTGTCGCCAGCCGTGCGTCGAGCGTCAGCAAGCCCTTGTCGAGATGGATGTCGACGGTTTCCTCACAGGCGCCCGGCATGTCCGCGTGGATCACGAAGGCATCGGACCGCTCGAGGATGTCGACATCGGGACGAAAGACCAGGCCGGGCCGCGTGCTTTCGGTCGCGAGCTCCGCTTTCTCGCGAGCTTCGATCTCAGGTTGGTCGTGCTTGAAAAAAGACATGTTGAACTCCTTCCTTAGCGCGTTTCGATGGTGATCTGACGCGGCTTCGATGCGGGGGACTTGGGCAAATTCAGCGTGAGGACACCGTTTTTTGTGTGTCGCCTTTGCCGAATCGATGTCGATCTCCGTCGGCAGCTCAAAGCCGCGTCGGAAATTCCCCGACTGCCGCTCCCGGCGATGTACCGCCGTGCCTTCACCCGCCGCGTACTCGATCTTGCGCTCACCACTGAGCGTGACGGTCGAACCTTCGATCGACACGTCGACACTTTCGGGTGGAACACCGGGAAGTTCTGCCGTGAGGACATAACCTTCTTTGGATTCGAAGAGATTGACGGGAGGATAGACACCCCGTGTGCCCTGAAAGGCCGCATTCGGCGGACGAAGCGCTGG
>JAQBEG010000841.1:0-4905 GCA_032123985.1 Deltaproteobacteria bacterium | reverse complement strand
GTGGCAAGGACGAAACTGTGGAAAAGAAAACGACTGTCGAAAAATCAACTGGCACTGGCCTAACCATCTCTCGCCATTTCACGACCCCGGATGTCCACCCCTTCGATACTGTCGAGTGGGAGTTTCGCTCCGCCAAGATCTCGAATGAAAAGGGCGAGAACGTCTTCGAGCAGAACGACGTCGAGATTCCGAAGAGCTGGTCTCAGCTCGCGACGAACGTCGTCGTCTCGAAATACTTCCGCGGTCACGTTGGAACGCCCGACCGTGAGCACAGTGTTCGTCAGCTGATTGGCCGTGTCGTCGGTCGAATTCGGGAATGGGGCGAGGAGGGCGGTTACTTCGCGACCGAGGAAGACGCACGCGCGTATGCGGACGAGCTGACCTATCTACTCGTTCACCAGAAGATGGCCTTCAACAGTCCAGTCTGGTTCAACCTGGGCGTCGAGAATACACCCCAGCAAGCAAGTGCTTGTTTCATCAACTCCGTCGAAGACACGATGGAGTCGATCATGGATCTCGCGAAGACCGAGGCCATGCTCTTCAAGGGTGGTTCCGGCGCGGGGAGCAACCTCTCTACGATTCGCTCCTCTCGCGAACAGCTCAGAGGAGGTGGTGTCGCCTCCGGTCCGGTTTCGTTCATGCGCGGTTTTGATTCCTTCGCGGGCGTCATCAAGTCCGGCGGCAAGACGCGGCGTGCCGCCAAGATGGTGATCTTGAACGTGGATCACCCCGATGTGATGGATTTCGTCGGTTGCAAGGCAGCCGAGGAGAAGAAGGCATGGTCGCTAATCGAAGAGGGCTATGACGGCGGGTTCAATGTTCCCGGCGGTGCCTACGATTCTGTGTTCTTTCAGAATGCGAATCATTCCGTTCGAGTGACGGACGAGTTCATGCAGAAGGCGGCAATTGGGGACACATGGCAGACGAAGGCGGTGACGTCGGGCGAGGTCGTCGATACGCTGCGCGCGGACGAGATCCTTCAGGCTATGGCGGATGCCGCGCATGTCTGTGGTGATCCGGGAATCCAATACGATTCGAATATCAACCGCTGGAATCCGGTCAAGAACTCCGGAAGGATCAACTCGAGTAATCCGTGCTCCGAGTACATGTTTCTCGACGACACCGCCTGCAACCTGGCGAGTCTGAACCTGATGACCTTCCTCGACGACGCCGGCAATTTCCAGGTCGAAGACTATCGGAGGGCCGCCGGCCTCACGATTCTCGGCCAGGAAATCGTGGTCGACTTCGCCGACTATCCGACGCCGCAGATCGCGCGGAATAGTCATCTCTATCGCCCGCTCGGACTCGGCTATGCGAATCTCGGTGCATTGTTGATGGCGAACGGACTTCCCTACGACAGTGACCAGGGACGCAACGTGTCTGCCGCGCTGACGTCGTTGATGTGTGGCGAGGCCTATCGGATGAGCGCCGAGATCGCCTCGGCCATGGGTGCGTTCTCGCACTATGAGAAGAACCGAGAGCCTTTCCTCGAAGTCATCGAGATGCATCGCGACGCTGCTTATGCGACGTCGCCGGCGGGTGTGGCGGCCGACCTCATGAAGGCATCTCGTCACGCCTGGGACGAAGCCCTCGAGATGGGTACGCAATATGGTTACAAGAACGGACAAGTCACCGTATTGGCACCGACCGGTACGATCGCCTTCATGATGGATTGCGATACGACGGGGGTGGAGCCGGATATCGCGCTGGTCAAGTACAAGAAACTCGTTGGCGGCGGATTTCTAAAGATCGTGAATAACACTGTGCCGATGGCGCTCTCCAAGCTTGGCTACGCACAGGCTGAAATCGATGCGATCGTTGCCCATATCGACGATCGAGAGACGATCGAAGGAGCTCCCGGTCTCAAAAAAGAGCACCTTCCCGTGTTCGACTGCGCCTTCCGTGCACAGAACGGCGTTCGATCGATCGACTGGATGGGACATATCCGGATGATGGGAGCTGTGCAGCCCTTTCTTTCCGGGGCGATCTCGAAGACGGTGAATTTGCCTGAGGATGCATCAGTCGGAGCTGTTATGGCGGCCTACACGGAGGGCTGGAAGCTTGGGCTCAAGGCGCTCGCGGTCTACCGAGATGGCAGCAAGCGGACCCAGCCGTTGAATGCCGGTCGCGACGTGAAGGCCGACGTGATGAAGGCAGGCAACGTCGTCGAACTCGATCAGTACCGACCGCGGAGGCACAAGCTGAACGACGAACGCGAGGCCTTCACTCACAAGTTCTCGATTGCGGGTCACGAAGGTTATTTGACGACGGGGCTCTACGAGGACGGTCAGCCCGGAGAGATTTTCCTCAGAATGGCCAAAGAGGGAAGTACGGTATCGGGCTTGATGGACACGATCGCGACGATGGCATCGATCGCGCTTCAATACGGCGTGCCGCTGAAGGCGTTGGTCGATAAGTTCAGCCATACGCGCTTCGAACCATCGGGCTTTACGAATAACAAGCAGATTCCGATTGCGAAATCCGTAACGGACTATGTTTTTCGGTATCTCGGAAATCGATATCTCGAAGTCGAGGAAGCAGCCCCGGCGGAAGTCTCGGACGAGACCGGAACGACTGTGCCTCTTCATCCCAAGGAGACGACTCTCGCTACGTCAACACATTCAACACCTTCAGCGCAACCGACGCCTTCAAAGGCGGCGGGCGCCGTTGCAGGCGGATCGGGAGACGCGACGACGGCCGCTTCGACTGCCAGGGTCAACATGGTCGGCAGTTTTGTGAACCAGGCGGATGCGCCTTCCTGCATGGATTGTGGTTCGATCATGATCCGAAATGGGGCTTGTTATAAGTGCCCGAATTGCGGAAGCACGAGCGGTTGTAGCTGATCGTTCAAGGATCAGGATGGAGATGATGGGCGGCATTTGGATGCGCGGATTGATCTGCTCGATTCTCCTCTTCTTCGGAACCGGCTGCGTCACGGTCGACCTTCTACGCGGCGGTGGGGCAGACGCGGCACTCGTTGAGACCGTCGTACACGGTGAGAATGGTCCGAAGATCCTGCTGATCGACATCGACGGCGTGATTGGCGGCTCAAGCGCTGCTGACTCTCTCTTCGGAGGCCCGCAATACAGCATGGTGGCGCGTGTGCGGGAGGTCCTCGATCTAGCCCGCCGCGATTCGGACGTCCGAGCTCTGCTACTTCGAATCGACAGCCCGGGCGGGACCGCCACCGCGAGCGAACAAATCTACACCGAAATCGTACGCTTCCGGGAAGAGCGCGGCGTTCCAGTGATGGCACAGTTCCTGTCGACGGCAGCATCGGGTGGCTATTACATCGCGATGGCGGCCGGCACGCTTCAGGCACATCCGACGTCGATTACGGGCTCGATCGGGGTGATCTTTTCGAGTCTCAGTTTTGCCGGTCTGTTGGAAAAGGTGGGTATCGAGGACCAGACGATTACGGCTGGTGCCTACAAAGACGCGGGCTCTGCCTATCGACGCCTCAGCGATGTCGAACGTGCACAACTCCAATCGATCGTGAACGATCTTCACTCGCGCTTTCGCGAAATCGTGGCGCTCGGACGGCCCGAACTTTCAGCCGCACAGATCGAATTTCTCTCGGATGGTCAGATATTCAGCGCGCCTCAGGCACTCGAAAACGGACTCATCGATCGAATCGGGACACTCGAGGACGCCGTTGGCTTGCTGGATGGTCTCCTGGGCGTTTCGCAGTCGCGGGTCGTCTCCTACCACCGGCCCCGGGATATCCGTCGAAACCTGTATGCCCGCGCGGAAATGATCCCATCACTCGGAGCGGGGTCCCGCGGACTCTCGCCCGAGGCGGTGGCGTTTGCGCAGCTCGAGCGAATCCTCGCGCGTCCTGGTTTCCACTATCTCTGGTGGCCGGGGATCTCGATGTCCGGCATCCGTCACTGAAGCATTTTGCGGGTCAGTCGAGCGGCTTTCCCTTCACGAACATGGCGGATTGGTCGCTTTGATAGACGAGATCGTCGTCTTGATGGAACCGGAATTCGAATCGAATCACGATTCGATTCGGGCCGACACGTGTTCGGGACTCGCGTGATTCCAGCCGGATAGGCGGGCCAATTGCGGCCAGGCGCTTGAAGTTGGCCCGATGGATTCGATTCCCAAAGCCTGCCCAGCCTTCGTGCCAGCGACATCCATGGAAGAGATAGGCGCGCAAGCAACCAAGGCTGCCCGTCGCCATCAGAATTTCCGCTGCAGAGACGTGGGCTGGGTGGCCTGGGCTCACGCGCTGGCACTCGGCGATGGGGAGCGTGCGGGTGCTTTCGAAGAGGCCCGCGATCCGCCTGGCCTCTACGTCGAGTTAAGTGATCTCGGCAACGAAAACGGCCTGTTCGCGGTAAAGGTGTCCAGAAAGCGCTGAAGATCCTCGGGCGGAACCACGGATCGACTGCGCGACGGGAGCGTCGAGAAGCTGGAAGCACCCACGATGAGTCCAATCATTCCGTAACTCGACCTCATCGTCGAGGTCCGCCGCGCTGCGATGATGTGGTTTCGAATTTTCTTGTTCGAGACGATCTCTGAGGATCCAGACTCGGCAAGAAAATGGCCGAGAATTCGATCGCTCAGGACTTCATCGAGATGACGCAGCACGAGCCATTTCGGGCCCCCTGACCCGCCGACGAGCGTGTCGAAGAGTTCGGGACGACACGCAATCGTTTCACGGTGCTGCTGCCCACGCGGACGACGAGATTCCTCGAGGTCAACGAGGCACTCTCCATTTCAGCTCTTGGCCACTACATCAATGTGTAGTCGGGGCCCTCGCCGCCCTGGGGCGTCGTCCAGGTGATGATTTGATACGGATCCGCGATGTCGCAGGTCTTGCAGTGCACGCAGTTTTCGTGGTGGATGAAGAGCTTCTTCTTCCCCGGGCGTGCAGTGTCGTCGACCATTTCATACACG
>JAQBEG010000840.1:0-4243 GCA_032123985.1 Deltaproteobacteria bacterium | reverse complement strand
CAAACAGGCCTACGAACCCGAAGCGCTGGTTGGAAGGCTCACGGTCGTGGTGGCGAATCTGGCTCCCAGGAAGATGAAATTTGGTTTGAGCGAGGGCATGGTGCTTGCGGCTGGGCCGGGTGGCGACGAACTCTTCATTCTGTCGCCCGATTCGGGCGCCAAACCGGGGCAGCGCATTCGCTGAACCGTCTAACGCCGTAATCCGAGATTGAGCAGGCGTTGGATCAAGTCTTCGTAGGACATCCCCGCTTTGGCAGCCGCCGACGCCAGTTCTTCCTGGTCGGCGAGTTCCGGGTTTGGGTTTGCTTCGAGGAAGTAGACCTTTCCGTCATTCGAGAGTCGGTAGTCGATCCGCGCGTAGCCCTCGAGCGAAAGCATGCGGTAGATGCGCTTGCTCGTCCGCTCGAGCAGTGCATCGACGCCGTCCGGGAGGTTGCGCGCTCCGGAGATGCGGACGCCATGCTTCTTCTGGTACTGGATGTTGTGTTTCAGAATCTCGGTCGCGATCAGCTCTTCGCCCGCTTCGAGTTCGTCGACGATGAGTTCGCGGGGAGGCAGGGCGATGAGCCGATCGTTACCGAGGACGCCGACGTAGAGTTCGCGTCCGGGGATGAACTCTTCGACGATGGCGTCCGTACCGACGCGTTCGTGAATGAACTCGACACGTTTTTCGAGAGCGTCGTCATCGCGAACGACCGAGGCTTTCGAGATGCCCATCGACGATTCTTCGACGAGCGATTTGACGATCAGGGGGAAGCCCATTCGCTTCGGTCGTCGGACCCGTCGACCCGTCCGTGCGACGAAGAAGTGCGGGACAGTGATGCGGTGATACATCGCGACTTTTTTGGATAGCGCCTTGTCACGCGCCAGGACGAGGCCGCGCGGGTTGTTGCCGGTGTAGGGAACCCGAAGGAGCTCGAGGAGCGCGACGACATGCTGGTCGTAGATCGCTTCACCCTGGAACTCGTCGAGCAGGTTGAAGACGATGTCGGGTTTCCAGTCCTCGATGGCATGGCGAATGGGTGAGACGGCATCGCGAACACCGAGCGGCTTTGCCTCGTGGCCGAGTCTGACCAGCGCGCCGAGAATATGGCTTTCGGTCTTGATGCGATGGAAATCGGTTTCGCTCAGCGAATCCACGTCGTCCGGTGGAACGAAATCCTCATGCATCAGTACGAGTACCCGAAGCTTTTTCCGATGGGACGCTCGCTTCTTTTTCGTCGTCATAGAGCGTGCCAATGCCTTCCACGGTATGCGAACTCAACGCTTCTTGCTGCGAGTAGGATCGCGAAGTCGATGACGAGCTGGCTCTTGCGTCCGGTGGCGCGCAGTTTGAGTTCTCTCGACCGTGCGATCATTTCTCCGAGAACGAAGTCGAGTGCGAGTTCTTGTTTTCCGGTCGAGCGCGCAACCAGGCGGCGGATCTCCGTGCGATGACTGCGAAGAAAGGCCGAAGCGGATTGTGCGCGGCTCGGATGGCCTTCTGCCGGCGCGAAGAAACGCAGGAGATCCTTGTCGTAGGCGCGCGAAGCGAAGGATCGGTAGAGCTCGCGCTTCGCGTGGTAATGCTCGCCGAGAGTCGACTTGATGCGATGGACCGGGTCGGGACGGGCGCGGCTTCGAACTGGCGGTGTCTTGCCGGCAATTTCATGCATCAACTGATCGACATAGCGAAGTTTGCGGAGTGCCGGCCAGCCTTTGTACTTGCGCTGCCATCCGTTGCCCGGCGTCAACCAGACGGCGAAGGTTTCGGCGAAATCCTCATCGGGATGGCTTTGAGAATACCAATAGGGAAGGTGGACGACATAACGTCGGCTGCCTGGATTGGGTCGATAGTAGTCGGGGTAGGGCTCGCTCGAAGATCCGAAGATTTCTCTCCATTTCTTGCGGCGATGTAGACGAAAAGCGTGATCAATGGCATGGCCTGCTTCGTGTCGCAGTAGCCGCAAGCATTGCGCCTGGGTTCCGCCTTCGACCTCGAGGATCTGCGAGCGCTCGAGTCGCTTCAGCCGAGGATGGGCAAGGAAGAAGGGGATGGCGATCCCCGGAATGCGGTCGGGAGAGAACCATTCTTCCGAGAGCCAACAATGGGGCCGGACACGCAGGTTTCGCGCGGCCAGTTCGTCGTAGAGCCGCTCGATCGGATTCTCGAGCCAGGTTCCCTGCAATTCGAGCCCGAGGTCGCAAATGCGCCACCCAAGGAGTTCTTTGTTCGAACATGTTTCCCAGGGCAGGGTGCGGGCCATGCATCGGATTCTATCCCACAGGCGTGGCTCGCAAGCAGCAATATTCGTCGTCGATCGGTGTGGCGACGATGTAGGCTATGGCCTGGCCGTGCGGCTGGCGTGGCCGGCGATGATCGCAATGAAGATCGAACGAAAAGGAGCGCGAGATGCTGACCAAGTTGGACGATTATCCGATCCATCAGACCACGGAACCGCTTGCCATCGTCGGAACGACGGACCGACACGCCTACGATCGGTATTGGTTCAACGGCTATCAGGACGACGGCGAGATGTATTTTGCGATCGGCGCCGCGGTCTATCCGAATCTCGGCATCCTGGACTGCGGATTCAGCATCGTGCACGACGGCCAGCAGCATGCCTTCCACGCGTCACGCCGTGCGCCGGAGGAGCGTAGCGAGATCGAGGTCGGGCCGTTCAAGATCGAGATCATCGAGCCCATGAAGAGCCTACGCGTCACGCTCGACGACAACGAGACCGGGATTTCGGCCGAACTCTTGTGGATACCTCGAACGGCGAGTTTCGCCGAAGAACATCAGCGGCTGAAGCGCAATCCATACGGCTCACGTTCCCATATGGAGGCAACCCGCTTCAATCAATTCGGAAAATGGCAGGGCGAGATTCGTTATCCGGGCGGTTCCGTGACGATCGATCCGACGCGCGTCTATGGAACGAAGGATCGCTCTTGGGGGATCCGCCCCGTCGGCGATGCGGCGCCCCCGGGCGCACCGCCACTGCAGATGCCCCAGATCTCGTTCCTGTGGGCCCCGCTTCATTGGAAGAATCGCTGCACGCACGCCGGCAGCTTCGAGAATGAGCATGGTGTGATGTGGCATTGGGACGGCATGATCATGCCGACCTACGACAATCCGGGTGATCTGCCGGGCGTCGAGGACCCGAACATGCAGCCGCTCGCCGGCGTCGAATTCGAACTCGACTTCATCCCTGGATCGCGCCGCGCGCGGCGGGCGACGGTATCGCTCCGCGATCTCGAGGGCGGCCGTACCGACATCGATCTCGAACCACTGCTCGTGTTTCGTATGAAAGGCATTGGCTATACACATCCCGAATGGGGTCACGGCAAGTGGAAGGGCGAGCTCGCGATTGGCGGTGAGTCGTGGAAGGTCGAAGATGCGGATAACCTGGACCTGCCGAATCAACACATCCAGCAAGTGGTCCGCGCACGCATCGGAGACGATGAGGGCATCGGTGTACTCGAGCAGATCCATCTCGGTCCGAACAAGCGCTTTGGCTTCAAGGGACTTCTCGACCCAGCGACGTGAGCTGCCATCAGCCCTCCTAATGAACATGCTGGTGAAAAATCAGCTGAAGACTGCCCGAAAGTGAGGAGACGCTGATGTCGGAGATTTCGCTATCCCGGAAGCATGGGCTGAGCGAGAAGGATGTTCGCGATCGCATCGAAGCCTTGGCGGACAAGATTAGCAATCGACTGGGGGGTGCCTGGAGCTGGCAGAGCGATCAGGCCGTCTGTGAGGTGCACGGCGCGCGCGCGCGGGTCGGCTACGACGCGGAGTCGATTTCGATCGAGGTTTCCCTGCCGCGACTGATGAAGCCGCTGCGTGGGAAGCTCGAGGCAAAGATCATCGAGTATTTCGATCGCTATTTTGAGAACTCGAGCGCCGCATGAGCGGGCACTCGGATCTGCCGGCGCAGTCGGTTTCGAATCGAACGCACGGCCAGGGCGGCCATGTGCCCGCGCGATGGGGAGCGGGGATCGTCAACCACGGGAGCTACGACGACCTCGATCGATGTCTCGAGTCGCTCGCCCACCAATCGCTTCCCGCGGCCGCGATCGCTATCTACGACACGGGGGAAGATCCGACCCGTTTCGAGGCCGCGCGAGCTGCGCATCCCGAACTCCTGTTCGAGAGCGGACCGAATCGAGGGTACGCGGGTGGTGCGAACCGCGTTGTGGGTAGGCTCGTAAGCAAGGCTACGCCTCTCGACTACATCCTCTTGCTCAACCCGGATGTGGAACT
>JAQBEG010000839.1:0-3541 GCA_032123985.1 Deltaproteobacteria bacterium | reverse complement strand
GTCTGCGCAACGAAGATCCCGTGCATTACTGTGCCGAAAGTGAATTTGGACCGTACTGGTCCGTCACACGATACGACGACATAGTGCATGTCGAGAAGAATCATGAGATCTACTCGTCCGCCCGCAGTATCTTTCTCAGCGACCCCGATCCCGATTTTCCGTTGGAGGGCGGTTTCATCACGATGGATGGACCCAAGCACGACGCCCACCGTCAGGTCGTTCAGCCCGTCGCCGCGCCTCGCAACCTGAGGGTGCTCGAGCCACTCATCCGTGAACGGGTGATCGAAATTCTGGACGGTTTGCCGATTGGCGAGACGTTCGATTGGGTCGATCGAGTATCCATCGAATTGACGACCGGAATGCTTGCGACGCTCTTTGACTTTCCATACGAGCAGCGGCGAAAACTCACCTACTGGTCCGATATTGCGACGATGGATCCTGAAGTCGCAGAGCGTATGGGCATCAGTGAAGAAGAAGGTCGAGCGACACTCCTGGAATGCCTTGGCGAGTTCACAAAGCTCTGGAAAGAGCGCGCGGACAAACCCTCGGACGACCGATTGGATTTCGTGAGCGCGCTGGTCAATAGCGCCGCTACGAAGGACATGGAACCGATGGAATACCTCGGAACGCTGCTGCTGCTCATCGTCGGGGGCAACGACACGACCCGAAACTCCATCTCCGGCGGCGGCGTCGCCCTGAACGAATATCCGGCGGAATATCAGAAACTGCGCGACGAACCCGGCCTCATCCCGAACATGGTCTGCGAAATGATCCGCTGGCAGACGCCTTTGGCGTATATGCGCCGGACAGCGACACAGGACACAGAACTATCGGGCAAGAAGATCAAGAAGGGCGACAAGGTCATCATGTGGTACGTGTCCGCCAATCGGGACGAGACCGCGATCGAGCGCGCCAATGAATTCCTGATCGATCGCGAGAACGTACGAAAGCACCTGTCCTTTGGGATCGGTGTCCACTTCTGCATGGGAAGCCGTCTCGCAGAAATGCAGCTCCGGATTCTGTGGGAAGAAATCCTCACACGCTTCCGTAACGTGGAAGTCGTTGGAGATCCCGTTCGCGTTCGGTCCAACTTCGTAAAAGGCTACGCGCAACTTCCAGTTCGTGTTCATCGGTTGTAGGTACGAGGCGCAGGCACGCGTGCGACGCCGATCATCGACTCACGAGTGACGAGTTCGGCGAGCTGATCCTCAGTCCAACCCTCGGTCCCTTCGGGCCGTAGGGGCAGTACGAGAAATCTCGTCTCGGCCGTCGTGTCCCATACGCGAACTTCGATCTCAGGTTCGAGCGTGAGGCCCATCTCGCGAAGAACGCGGCGCGGCTCGCGGACGACCCGCGCGCGATACTCGGGACTCTTGTACCAATCCGGAGGCAGTCCGAGCACGGGCCATGCCGTGCACGAGCACTGCGTGCAGACGATCAGGTTCTTACTCTGGGGCGTATCCTCGACCACGACGATGTACTCGCCCTGTAGCCCTTCGAAGCCAAGCTCCGCGCAAGCCGACGTGCCGTCCGCGAGCAAACGTGCCCTGTACTCCGGATCGGTCCAGGCCCGCGCAACGACGCGTGCACCGTTATGCCAATCGAGCGTCTCCTCGATCTGCTGAATCGCGTCGAGCGCTCCCTCAGCGATCTGCCCTTTCGCCGTCAGCTCCTCGACGACGGCGGCGGCGCGCTGTGCGGGCGTGGCAACCTTCCCATGACTCACGCGACTTCCTCCAGGTAGCTTTCCCAGAGGTCCACGACAATCGTATCGTTCGCCTCTGCATCCTCCGCCCACAGCTCAGCCGCTGTGAACTCGACGTGATATGTAGCCTCGCGTCTGCGGGGCAAGCCGTGAGCGTTGGCGTCCGGGTAGACGAAAGTGGGCGCAACGTGTACGACGACACCCGACCGGCCCCGAACGTACCTCGGCGCGCGGGTGTGGCCGGGTGAGTGGATCTCACGAACTCGCACCCGTTGGCCGACGACGAAGCACGCCTCCGTCGGTTCTTCGCAGCCATCGTCGATGTTCGGTCGGACCGGTCGCACGAGTGGAAAGCGCCCGCCAGCCCGTTTCTCGAGATCGGAAAGGGCCAGAACGCCCTTCTCTACCAGAAGCGCCGCGACAGCAGTGAGCACACGCTCGTAGTAGCGGACTTCGAGATAATGCACGGGGTCCAACCGTTCGATTGCGTGTCGATATTCATCGACGTTGTAGGCGCCCAGACTCACGATCGAGACAATATTCAGTCGGAAGGCGATCGCCTCCCAGATCTCATGAAAAGTCGGCTCGTCTGCCTCGACTTCGATGGGGCCAAAGCCCGAAATGCCGCCGAGATCATAGATTCCATCCATCGCTCCCAAGAATAGATCGGGCCGCTTCGACCGGAAAGACCAGGAGACTCGAGTGCTTCTGAGCGTGATCTCGCGCACCCGTCGAGTTCGCTTCCTCGACGACCGCTAGCGTGTCGAGAGCACGCCGACGACATGGTTCACCCACATCGGGATCAGGGTTGCCCAATAGGCAACCATCCATGTCAGGCCAACGAATCCGCCCCAGGCTTTGCCGTCAGTCGTTCGGTTCCTTACGTGGATGGATTGATCCAGGCCTTTCGCCAGCATCGCCCAGGTCAGCTTCGGACCCTGTTCAACCGGTGCACCGCGCCCCCTTGCATCAGAGCGCAGAACTCTAAGATGATTGAATTGCCACGGCAGATACACGAATCCAAAGAAAAGATTCAGCTGGATCAGCATCTCACCACCACCGAGCGCGTCGACCGTCGCGTAGAGATACGCGCTGGCAATCGTGTTCGCGGCGAAGATGATCGCCCATCCCAGCTCTTCATAAAAATAGAGGGCGAGCCGCTCGGTCAAGATGGCTCCCCAGACGAATCCCTGGGAAATCACGACCTGTACGACCATCAGCCAGGAAAAAGCGTTGACCCATCCAACATCATCGACATTGAGCAGTCGTATCACGTGAGAGAACTGGTAAATGAAGGCCACCTCGGCGAAGGTGGCAAACAGGCGCGTCAGGAAGATCGAGGAAAAGGGCGTATTGTGGAATACGATGTTGTCCTTGTACCAGACCGGGAATAGGCAGCGATAGCCGGACACGACAAAGAGAATCTGCGCCGGGACTACGATGTTCGGATCCGTGGCACCCGATGCGACGGCAAAGGTGTTCGCCAGGAAGTAGAGATTGACCAGAGCCCCCAGCTTCAACAACCAGAGGAAGACCTTGAAATCGTTGAACATTCCCGGCGAATCGTACCGTATCTCGAGTTGACCGAAACACACCGACACGGGGAGTTCATCTTCCCACCCGAGCGGTGTTTGCCCGCACCGCAATATCGGGAATCATGTATGAGTTGTCTCGAAGTGGTTTCGAAACTTCCTGGTGCAACAATGCGTAGAATGCACGACCACCCTGGCAAACTCCGAAAGGACTCACTGTGACCGAGACGTCTTCGTACACGCCACCCAAAGTCTGGAAATGGGATTCTGAAAGTGGCGGGCGCTTTGCCAGCATCAACCGGCC
>JAQBEG010000838.1:0-5662 GCA_032123985.1 Deltaproteobacteria bacterium | reverse complement strand
CCGCGCAATATGCTCGAGCCTGCTGGCCCGACCCGTCCGTCGCGACGTTCAGGACCGGCTGGATTGGGTTCTGATAGATTTCCGCGACACCCCGAAAGGTTCATTTGCTCCGTTCACCCCTGCTTCACTTCCTGATTGCCGGCGCACTGCTCTTTGCGTTTCAGCGTGGCTGGTCATCGGTCATGGATCGGTCGGCAGACTCGGTCGTCGAGGTGAACCGCAGTGAAATCCTCGAACAAATTGCCAACTACCAGAAACAGATGGGGCGTCTGGCAAGCGAAAGCGAAGCGCGTTCGATCGAGAACCACGTCATCGAAAATGCCCTTTGGCTCGACCAGGCCTGGGCACTCGGACTGCAACGATCCGATCCCATCGTGCGGCAGCGTTTGCTTCTCAACATGCGATTCCTCGAGGGCGAGAGCGGTTCGTCTGAAGACGAGCTCGTGAAGAGAGCTATCGAGCTCGGAATGGATCGCAGTGACACGGTCGTCCAGCGCAGGCTCATCGATCGCGTCCAGGCGATGATTCGCGCGGGCGTCCGGTCCCGAGTGCCGGACGAAGCCGTCCTACGAAGCCACTATGAGAAGACGGCTTCGACATGGCGTGAGCCCGCCCTGCTCGACCTCACGCACGTCTATCTCTCCCGCGATAAACGTGGCGCGTCGGCGCGCGCCGATGCGACGGTGCTGCTCCGAAACCTCGTCGAAAACGAGATCGCGCCCGAGGATGCCGTGATCTTCGCTGATCCATTCCTATCGGGACATCGACTGAGCGCTGCGACCCCGAATCGAATCGTGGCGTTACTCGGTCCGGATTTCGCGGCAGGTATCGAGAATGAGGCCACGCTTCGCTGGGTCGGTCCGGTGGATTCGGCGTTCGGCACTCATCTGGTCTGGATTCACGAAAGGATCGACAGTCGAATCTCAGCCTTCGATGATGTTCGAGATCGAGTTCTCGATGATTGGGTCGAGCAGGAGACTCGCAAGGCCTTGAAAGCCCAGATCGATCGCCGCCGCCGAATCGTAGAAGTTCGTGTCATCGATGATCCGGCGCCGTCCAGCGCGTCGGCCGAGCGCAACAGCGGCGTTTAGCCCGGGTCTGTTATGTGTGCCAAGATCGTTCGGAGGCTCGGACGGCGCCGATGTTCCCAAAGGAAAATTCCCTGCCAGGTTCCGAGCCCGAGGCGCCAATCGACGATCGGAATCGAAATCGAGGTGGCAGTCAGAGCGGATTTGACATGGGCGGGCATGTCGTCGGGTCCTTCCTGGGTATGGGTGTAGAGGGAATCCTCCTCCGGTACGAGACGCATCAACCATCGCTCGAGGTCGCGACGCGCCGAAGGGTCGGCATTCTCCTGAACCAGGAGGCTCGCTGACGTATGTTGCACGAACAGGCTGCAGAGACCCTCTGACACCTGCGCACGCGATACGGCTTCTGCGACGGCCTCTGTGACCTCAAAAAGGCCTTGACCGGTCGGCTCGATGCGAATTCGTTCGATCATCGGGCATCGATCGCTTCCACCAGCGGCGACGGCGTTCCGACGCTGATCATCCATAGCTGATGCACGGCGCGAGTCGCCGCCACGTGAAGCACGCGGCGTGCGGTCGGTGTGTCCGGATAGTTCGTCGAATCGACGTCGAGTACGACGACATAATCGAACTCGAGACCCTTGACCTGAGCGACCTCGGTCACTTCGATTCCGGCCTTGAAGGAAAATTCCCCGTCGCGGATGCGGCGGAGCCGCGGCAACTCGGCTCGCTCGAGTCCTTCGAAATACACGTCACTCGCGACCGGGTTCGGCGTCAGCACGGCGACCGAAGCCATCGGCTCTTCGGCCATCAAGTCACGTAAGACGTCCGAGAGGAAGGCAACACAGGCCCCACGGTCCGTCAGCCTGAACAACTCGACGGGCGGGCCCGTTCGCGTCGTGACGATCGCCTCTTCTTCGTGAAGCTCCCCGAGCAGCGAAATGGCGAACTGCATCACTTGTTCAGAAGACCGGTAACTGACCTTGAGCGTATCGATCTCTGCGCCGTCGAGCCCGAGCTCCTGAAAGAAGCTCGTCCAGGATGTAAAGCCCGAGTGTTCCATCAGATGTTGCTGCGTATCCCCAGCAAGCGTAATGCTCGATTCGCGCTTCATGCTGTCGATGAGCACACGCACTTCGAGGGGCGCGAAATCCTGTACTTCGTCGATCACGATATGGCGGTAGGCGAGCGGGCGTCGCGAAGGACCCATGAGACTGCCGATTCGTCGCTGCCATGCCCGAAGCAGCAGCGCATCATCTTCCGGATCGAGTCCCGCGTCGGCTTCAGAATCGCCAGCCATGGCCGAATTGATCTCGTCGAGCCGACGTCGATTCCATTCGACGAACCGATCCAGGTCTCGCTCGGAGAACTGTCCCGGCGCAACGTCGGCAAAAACCTCGCCGAGCAGTTCTCGCTGCGTCAGCACGCTGGCCCAATCGTCGTAGGCCTGCTCCCCCATTCCTCGCGCCGGGCACGCGGGCTACCTGCCGCTTCAAGGCAACGTCCATTCCGGAATGCAGCTTGATCCGCTGCACCATTGCGGGCGTATCGTCTCGGTGTGCAGCCGGGAGTCGGGGGAAACAAAGCCTTCGCTCCTGGAACGCCCACTCGCGATAGGTCAGAATGCGAACACCGCGAAGACCCAACGAAGGCAATACGTGTTCGACATATCGGGCAAGGGCCCGCGAAAAGACCACGACAAGGGTTTCGGGCCCGTCGATGCGTGAATCATCGAACGCGAGGTAGGCAATTCGATGCAGTGCCACCGTCGTTTTACCCGAGCCGGCGCTGCCACGAATGACGAGATAGCCGTTGGCGGGACGCGTAATCAGATCGAATTGAGTCGGATCGATCAGGCTCGTAATCTCGGGAAGATGTTTGTCGGCGCGAAGAATTTCCCCGTCGCGCCCTTCCCCCATTCGCCGCGCCAGTCCGGGATCTTCCCCGCCATAACGCAACGCTGCGGCCTCCCCGCCGGCGAGTCTCGGCGTCCCCAGGACTTCCCGCCGCCAGCCAGTCAGCGAATCTTCATCACGGCGGAAATCACCCTCCGGCGCCTGGACACGTTCGAGCACACCCTCTCGAATGCGCACCATTCGACGCACGACGACGGATCCCTGGCGTTCGCGACCGGAGATCTCCTCATCGAAATGCTCTCCCTGACGATAGCTGTAAAAGATTTTGGAGATCGGCGCGTCACGCCAATCGACGATGCGTACGCCCTTTTCGAGACAAGTGGTCCGCCCCAGATAGAGATCGCGGACCCGCCCGTCCTCGCCGAGCCGCAGGTGCGCAAAATACGGCGAGGCTGAATCCACCTGGATCGCCTGCCCTACGCTCTGGAGTTGGTTCAGGATGGCGGATTGGTTGTGGTATTGCTCCGTGAGCGTCGAGAGGTCTTTGTTCTCGTCACCGGATAGCAACCGTTCACGCAATCGTTCGAGCTCCCGGATGATGGGAGTCTGACTGGCCGTCTTGGCCGGCGGAATTTCCGCGAGCTGGGCGATCACCCTTTCGAGCGCGCCCAGCTCCTCGAGCACGATGTCGTCAGGCGCATCGCCCATCCCATTCCCCACCCATTCAAAATTGCGGACCCTTGTTTATACGCGGTTTTTGCAGAGCTGCCTAGAGTCTTTCTATGAGGGCGGGCGCAAGATTTTCTCGATTTTTCGGCTGGAGGCAGCGAGCGGCTCAGTCAACCACGATTGGACCGATTGGAGGCGGCGCAGGACCGAAGCTCAGGCTGAGAATGAGCTCTTCATCGACCTCGCGGCCGCGCCAGCCGGCACGAAAACCAGCCGCCTCGACGACCTCGCGAGCGGCGAGATAGGCTTCGAAGCTATCTGCCCAGACCTGGAAGCGGATGAAATCGACGTCTGGCGATCGAGCGGCCAACCACGAACGCAACTGCGCATTGTTCTCTAGATCGAAATAGTCGAGTCCGTCATCGGTAGATCGCCAGGCCAGCTCGACACGAATATCGGGTTCGGTCCGAAGAATCCAGCGAAAATTCCCGAATCCGATTTCCCGCTTTCGGAGGTAGAGTGCGACCGCCTCGAATTCATCGGGTCGAAATCGTCTTTGGTTTGCTGTATCGAGCACTCGATCGATCGCCCGACTGCCTTGCTCATAGAGCTTCTCCCGATCGGCGAGGTAGATGCGTCCGTAGCGGACGAAAATCCACGACTCCTTGCCCTGCACGACGACTGGGTCTGGCAGCCGTGCGACCATCTGCTTTGGAGCGCGCTCGAGACGCCCGGCGTATCCTTCGCGTCGCTCTCGTGCAGTGCGCTTTTCCTTGAGTTCCTGAAGTGAAGACTCCAGGTCCTCGCTGAGATCTTGGAGGGAACGGGTCTCGGCCGTCGTCCCCTCGGCTACAGGTAGGGCCGCCAGCGCTTCGAGGGTTTTTCGAGCCAGCTCGATCGCCTCCTCGACTCCGACGTCCGTTCGACGAATCAGCGCATCACGACGTGCTTCCAGTTCGCCGACGACGGTCGGGACCGCCTCCAGCACACGCTCCCCGCGCAGCCGCAACAGGTCCAGCTCTGCGACTCGCGCGAGCGCATCGCCCATCTGGATCTGCGTGAGCGCGACGACGATGACGAGAATCCCGACGACATTCGAAAGCGTGTCCACGAGCGGATCGAGATTATCCGGCAACGATCGGCGCATACGCGGGGCCATGTTTAACGCCCGCCCCCTTCAGCTCGACGCAATAGACTCCAGTCCAGCTCACCCGTCCCGGGAAGGGGTAAACTGGCGACCCGCGGAACGCCGGCAGCATTCGCCACCCGCGTGGCTCGTGCCATCGTGCCGAGTCCATCGGGGCGCACGAGCAAAACGAGAAGCGCTCCGGGCGAAACCCTGACTCTCTGGAGGTAGCGTCCGAAATCGCCGCTCGTCGTCAGCTCTTCCCTCGGCACGAAATAGCGGAAATCATCCGTTGCGCGGTAGGCCGTGGCGCCCCCCGCATCGCACTCGACAAAGAAGGGTTCGAAATGACGTGAAAGACCCGTCGAATCGATCAAGATCGGTAGGGTCTCGCGCCGACTTTCCAGGACCGAGATGGTCGTCTCGACCGAATCGCGTTCGTCCTCGAGACGATTTTTTTCATTGGCGAGCTCATCGAGTCGTTCTACGAATGCCTCTCGTCGTCGCTCTAACTCGAATTCACGTTCGATCGACGAACTCGATATCCCTGCCGATAGACCGCGGGCGGCGAGCGCCTCATCCACCTGTGACCAGAGCGCCTCGGCTTGATCCAGCCGCTCCCGCTCGACCTCGATCGCCTGGAGATCCGTTTCGACCAGTTCCTTGGTGGTTGCGTAGGCGCGAATCGAAGCATCGCTCGCCCCGAGAGCGGAGAGAGACATCGCCACGAGGAGCATCATCAGCGCGCCGATCGTGCACGCGAGTACGCTCATGAACGGAAAGAGCGAAACCTTCGCCTGCCCCTGGCCTATCACGGTCTAGCCCTCGCGCCGGTCGCTCGGCTGCATCGAAGCCACCAGCCGTCGCGCCAGCGCCTCGATCGTCGCGTCATCGGCGTCCGCGGTCGATTCGTCCCGCAATCTTGGGATCAAATGCTCGGCGCAGTAGTCGTCGACTTCGCTGAGAAATGTTTCCTCGATGCG
>JAQBEG010000837.1:0-3841 GCA_032123985.1 Deltaproteobacteria bacterium | reverse complement strand
TGGATGGATGGATGGATGGTATCAGGCCGAATTTAGTTGACGAAGAAGCCCCTCAGGCCGCCGCATCATTTTCCATGAGCAATTCGACCATTTCTTCGCGGCTCGGTCCAATGACCGGCCTTTCCCGGGTTTCTCTCTCATTGAAGGCCTTCATCGCGCGGGCCATGACGTCTGGATCCCTGAACAGGCTCTCCATCGGATCGAGGACGTTCATCGCGCGCGTAAACGCACGCAAGACATGCAGGTCTGTCTCCATCGCGGGAACGAATCCGTCACGAACCAGACGTCCCAAGAATATCCGCTGCTTCTCCTCGTCGCTTTCGGGAGCGATCGCGAGGGGATCCATGCCTTCCCGAACCAGGCGTTCATTGCGAATGAAGCTGCGATCGCCGTTCCGAATGAACTCATAACCCGGAATGATCTCGGTCTCTACGCCACGATCGAAGGTCAGCGCCACTTCCCGCAAGTCATTCGGGTGGTTCGCCAATGCGTCCCTCAATAGATAGGCCTCGACGAATGCGTACGTGCAGCCGCGACCCAATAACGGATTGGCATGGCACAAGGCATCGCCTGTCGGCTGAAAGCCAACAGCCAGGGGTTCGCCGTTCTCGACGAAGAAGCGACGCACGTTGTTCAGGCCAGCCATGGTGTGCACGTCGGCGATCGGTTCCGACAGACCCGGCGCTAACCATTCTCGGCTCAGCGGCAAGGCCCGCAAGGCCGCTTCGAAGCCCTCATTATGCTTGAGCGCACGCATGTCCCGATCCTCGGGAGAGGCGGCGACGATCAGCGAGAAAAGACCAGAGTCACAAGGAAACACGCCATAACGAAGATATCCAAGATCACCGCCCGCAAAGCCCGAAGTGAACGGTTGCCTGGCGTTCGGCTGGAGCTTGTAGAAGCGCGACGAATAGACGATTCCGCACGGCTCGCTTTCCTTGCGCGGAGCAGCGCAGCCGATCTGCTCTAGCCAATCTCCATGTTTCGTACGCCGACCCGTCGCATCGATCACAAAATCGGCGGAACGCGTTCTCTCCTGCCCTTTCGAATCTCGGTACCGAACGCCGCAGACCCGCGGAATTCCTTCGCTCTGCTCATCCCTGATCAAACCCGAGACGACAACGCCGTCATCACTCGTGACGCCGAGGTCGTTGAACAGATATCGGCGGAGAACCCATTCGAACGTAATACGCCGGCAGCCGATCATCGTCATCTCGTCGTCACTCGGGATGAACTCGGGATCCAGGATTGTCGCCGGAATTCGATCGGTGAACAGAAGTTCTTCGGCTCCAGCCTCGAGCAAACGCTCGAGCAGAATCGGTGCGTGTTCTTTGATCAGCTTGTGCAGACGCGCCAGAAAGGCGTGGGCGTGACGGGCCTGAGGAGAGCCGCGCCGATCCCAGCGTTCAAAAGCTTCGAGCGGCGTATCGAAATCGTCTATCGAATCGGATTCGAGCACGTGGACGTGATGCCCGGCGCTTCGAAGCGCCAGGCTGGTTGCCAGGCCCGCGATGCTTCCACCGATGACGACGATTTCTTTCGGATGAGCGTCTGCCGGCATCAATCGACATCCGCCTGAAACCCTCGACGGAGCCTCATCAACGCCTGCGTCGAGAGCGAACGGGCATCCGATCCGCGTGGATCCTGGATCCAGACTTCGAGCGCTGCAATCGATGCGGCGATGACCGCATGGGCCTGGACGCGAACGTCGAGGCCCGAAACGTCCTGGTCGAGGCGCCGCGCAAATTCCTCGGCAAGCTGAGAAACGATCTTGCTGATCATGAGATTCGCCTTGGACGCTAGTTCCGGCGTCTTGCCCAGGAGCTCGAGACCGGGAAGATCTGCTTCCTCGAGCCGAAAGCGAAGCGCCTCACCACTCGCATTGACGGCGAGACATGCGTCGATCGGTGACTCGGAGACGGGTCGCGCACGCACCGCGGCAACGATCGCCTCGGCGCGTCGGCGAACGCCTTCCAGCGCGACGCCTTCCTTGCTGTCGAAATATCGAAAGAATGTGCTTTCGGATACGTCTGCGGCGTCCGCGATTTCGCTGATTCGCGTGTTGCGGAAGCCGTTCTTCGCGAAGAGCTCGAGGGCAGCGTGTTGGAGAGCGCTGCGAGTCTCCATTTTCTTGCGTTCTCGGCGGCCCAGGGCCGCTGCGGGCCGGGACTCCTCCTCGGTGACCATCGTCTGCATGGTTCCAACGCTACCCGAACTCCTCTCAAAGTGAAAGAACTTTCATTTGACAGTACTCGCGGATTCTACGATCATCGCGCCCCACCGAAGGAGAGCCAGCATGCACGATCTCGTGATTAGAAACGCCAGCATCGTCGACGGCACTGGAAACGACCGATTTACCGGCGATGTCGCAATCGAATCCGGCCGGATCGTTTCGGTTGGTGAAGTGCCGGGCAAGGGCAAGAAAGAGATCGATGCGAAGGGCCACCTCCTCGCGCCCGGCTGGGTCGACGTTCACACACACTATGACGGGCAAGCGACTTGGGATCCCTATGTCACGCCGTCGAGCTGGCATGGAGTCACCACCGTCGTGATGGGCAATTGCGGCGTTGGCTTCGCCCCTGTGCGGCCCGGCGAAGAACAAAACCTGATCGAAATAATGGAAGCCGTCGAAGACATCCCGGGCACGGCGCTCGCCGAAGGCATCGATTGGACGTGGGAGAGCTTCCCCGAATACCTCGATGCGCTCGAGGCATTTCCTCGCGCGATCGACATCGGAACCCAGATGCCCCACAGCGCGATTCGCGCATATGTGATGGGCAAAGAAGGCTCCTACCGGGATATCGCCACCGATCAAGAAATTACCCAGATGGCCGACATCACTCGCGAAGGTCTCGCAGCGGGCGCGCTCGGATTTTCGACGTCGAGAACCATCTTGCACCGGGACAAGCACGGAGAACTGATCCCCGGCACGAACTCGACCGCGGAAGAAATGCTCGCGCTCGGTCGTACTCTCGGCGATGTCGGACACGGCGTCTTCGAGATGGTTTCCGACCATCAGGGCCGCGGACCTGAACTCGAATGGATGGAGCAGTATTGCAGGGAAACCGGACGTCCAATCACATTCGTCATCGCTCAAACGGATTGGGACCCCGATGGCTGGCGCGCAACACTCCGAAAGGCGGCCGAGTTGTCGGACCAGGGGATCATCTTGCGGCCGCAGATTCCCGGTCGACCGACCGGAATGCTGATGGGCTTCATCACTTCACTGCATCCATTCATTACGCATCCCTCGTTCAAGAAGATCGCCGACCTGCCTCACCAGGAGATGCTGGCCGAACTGCGCAAGCCAGAAATGCGCAAGCAGATCCTCAGCGAGGAGCCAACAGTCAAAGAAGGGCTGCTTTCGGCACTGCTCAACAACTTTGCGAAGTTCTTCCCGATCCACGAATCGCCCGACTACGAGCCCACGAAGCAACAGAGCGTCGCCGAGCGTGCCGCCGAACTCGGTGTCACGCCGCATGAACTCGCCTACGACCTGATGCTCGGGCGAAACGGCGAGGGCTACCTCTTTGCGCCACTTGGCAATTACGCCTTCTACAACCACGATCATCTTCGTGAGATGTTGCTGGACGAAACGACCTTGCTCGGCTTGAGCGATGGTGGAGCACATTGCGGCCTGATCGCGGATGCGAGCATGCCGACATTCATGCTCACGCATTGGGTCCGGGATCGAAGCCGCGGCGAACGAATCCCCCTCGAGAAAATCGTGAAAATCCAGACCCACGACACCGCGGCCCTCTACGGTCTTCACGATCGAGGGATCATCGCGCCAGGAATGAAGGCCGACCTGAACCTGATCGATCTGGAAGCGTTGCACCTG
>JAQBEG010000836.1:0-4681 GCA_032123985.1 Deltaproteobacteria bacterium | reverse complement strand
CGTTGGGTCATGAAGACGCCGAACCATCTCTGGTGCCTCGGCACGCTTCTCGATTTCTATCCGGACGCGCGTGTACTCTGGACCCACCGCGACCCAGGCAAGGTCATCACGTCGCTGGCGAGCCTGATCAACGCCCTACAGGGCATGTTCACCGACCGACGTGACCCAAAGCCCGTGGCCGAAGAATGGTTGGGCAAGTCTCGTCACGCCATCGAGTCCGGCATGGCGTTCGATGAAGCGAGTCCGACGGGTTGGTGCAACCATGTTCGGTACGTCGATCTCATCGACGATCCCATCGGGACTGTCCAAAAGATCTATGCAGGCTACGGCGAAGAGGTCAGTCTGTTGCACCAGCGAAGGATGGAGGTCTGGTTGAGCGATCGAAGCCGCGACTCCAGCGGACGCCACATGTACGATCCGTCCGACTTCGGCTGGAGCTACGACTCACTCGCGGAGCAGTTCAGCGCCTACCAGGAACGCTTTGACATCACAAGAGAGTGAACGAACACAAGTCTATTCGACAACCGCGAGCGCCTGCTTCGCCTCTTCGAGGGCTTTCATGGCTGCGTCGCGCTCCTTCGTAATACGGATGCGCGCCTCGCCTCGGGGATAGTTGTCTCTCTCTGCATCGCCATACGTGGTGATTGCGGCTCTGGCACGATCCTGCGCCACAATCAAATGCTTCCTTGCAACGAGGACCTGCGGATTCGTCGCTGGCTCCCAATCGGCCTGCCCCGCCACCTCGATCGGCACGAAACCAGGATCGGCCTTGGCCTCTCGCAGATTTGTGAGGTTCTCGCTCGTAGCCTCGTGGTTGGCGATCTGCCCAGCTCGAACGACCATCGAATCCGGGTCCTCGCTCTCCGCCACCATGTCGTCGGGATTCTCGGTGTCGGCCAGCATGTCGTCGGGATCATGGCTTTCGGTGGTCATCTCATCAGGGTTTTCGGAGCTGGCTTCGTGGTCATCGAGCTGACCCGCGGTTGTTCTCGCCGCATCGTCGCCACTCCATCCGTCAGCGCCCGCGACGCAGGGCAGTGCACCGAGGCTGAGCGCGAGAACGATGGCCGCCAGTCTAAACCCGTTTTGATGGACTCTTCCATACATTTTTATGTCTCCCTAGACTGCGCATATCGGCCTGTGGGTCTCCAGAACTGAAGGGTTTTCTCGCCATCGGCGCCATCATCGGGCGTGTCTCACGTAGAGCCTGTTGTGGCCGGTTCGGTATGGATCTTCAGGACGCTATCGAGCAGGCCCTCCTCCACGCGCTCTCCGGTTAGCGCCATCGCCAACAGCTGGCCGCCGAGCACCTGAAGAGAGAGCAAGATGCTCGGCTGCGTGCGCTCGAGGCGCGACTTGTTCATCGAATCGTTCAGCGCCGCGACGGTCATGATCGATGGGTCCAGCTCGTTGACGCCCAGCACGACGAACCCGTTCGTCGAGTCGTCCGTTGAAAGAGCGAGAACCCCCCGCGCCTCGTGCGCCCCGGCTTTTCGCAGGACGTCGAGGTCTGTAGGGTCTCCGATCACGACATCCCGGTTCTCGAAGAACGCGTCGTCATTCGCTTTCGCGATGATGAGAGTCACCACCTGCTTGCGCTTCTCGAGCTCGAGGGCAGCGTTGCGCGCGAGTGGGCTGGTTCCGATGACAACATAGTGCTTCGAACGATTCACGGGGTTCTCCTGGTGGCCGATGATGACGCGAAGCCGATTGCTAATGATCGGCATCAGAAACACGCTCACTGCGGTGCCCAGAACGAAGACTCCGGTCACGATCAGGGTCAACACGAAGCCGCGCGTCTCGGGATCCTTCGCGACGAAGTCGCCAAAACCAACCGACGACATCGTGACGACGACGAAATAGAGCGCCGTCAGCGGGTCGGCAATCGCGGGCTCGAAGTGCGCACCTCTTCGAAGCGTCAGCGCGGTGGCACAGGCGAGAAAGACCACCAGGGCGTAGACACCAAAGGCATTCTGGATCAGCACGCTTCGGGCAGAAAAATGAGCCCTATTGGCCAACAACGCGACCAACAGAACGGCCCGGAAGGCGATCACTCCGCCGTGCAGTTCAGAGGCTCGAAAGGCGAGACCCAGCACAAGGGAAACGCCGAGACCCAACACCGCTAGCAGCCAGGCGGAGCGCGAACGCTTCAGGAGTCCGAGCGCGGTAACGAGAAGGAGTCCGCCAATCACAGCGTCTGGGAGCGCTCCCAGCTTCGCGCCCGCAACGTGCGATTCGAGTTCGGAGAAGCGGACGGACCACACGGAGACACCGAAAAGAGAGTGCACCGCTCGCACGATCAGAGTCTGGCCGAGCAGAGCCAGAGCGATTGCGAGAGGGGCCTGGGGAAACCAGCGATCGAGCCATATCCGCCGCTCGAGAACTCGACGAACTGCGTCGTAGCGAGCGACAGAGCGCTTCCATGATCCGGCTATGCGAGTCCACAATTTTGCCAAGACGCCAAAGCGTATACCGCATGGCCTGGATTCGCGCAGGGAATTTGGGTCGCAGGAAAGATCGACCTTCGAGACTTTCGACCACCGCAGCGGTCTGCCGGTCGGATCTTTCGAGCTATCTTGAGGAAGCGCCGAGAGCGAATGGCGGACGACTCGGAGTCTCCGCCGTCATTGCCAAACGGAACCGGACGAGGAGCATGGGATGAAGCTTCGATTGACTCTTGGGACTTTGCTGCTCGGCCTTGCGATGACCGCGTGGTTGTCGACGGCCTACGCGCAGCAAGAGGATGATGCCTGCAAGGCGGCCTGCCAGACGCAGCACGAACGATGCATCGAAGCTTGCGCTGAGCATCCAGATCCGGTCGAGTGTGACGCGGATTGTCGCGACGAAATGGAGGATTGCAACATCGAGTGTCGGTAACACTGGCAAGCGTCGCTAACCCTGAAAAATGTCGCTAACCCTGAAAAATGTCGCTAACGCACGACCGCCACGTCGAATGGCTGCTAGGCGTTTTCGGATACCGTTTCCGAGCCTGCGAGCCACGCATTCAAGAGCTCGTAGCCGAGGCCAAGGACAACCGCGCCCAGGAATAGACCGATAATACCCATCGAGAGCATTCCCCCAATCGCGCCAACGAAAATGACGACGGTCGGAACGTTGACGCCTCGCCCGAACAGAATCGGCTTCAAGAAGTTGTCGATCAGGGAAACGAAGATGCACCAACCGGTAAACACGATCGAAACGGTTGTCGTCGAGTCCGAGAAGACCAGAAGAATGGGCGGGATGACCACCAATGCTACGGGCAGCTGAACGACAGCCGCGACGAGCACTAGCATTGCCCAGAGCCCCGCACCTGGAACGCCGGCTGCAGTGAAACCGATCCCGGCGAGGATCGCTTGAATCAAAGCAACGCCGACGATTCCCTGAACGACGCTGCTCACTGTTGCGCGCGCGAGCTCGGCGAGCTCCGGGCCCTGTTGCGGACCAGCGAGACGCGATGCCAATCGCGTGATCGACTCGGACCGATTCGCGCTGCGACTGAGCATGATGCCCGCAATGATCAGCGAGGCGATCAACTGAAGTAGGCCGGCGCCTGCCGATCCGGCGGCGCGAAGCAGCCATGCACTCACGGCCTTCAGTTGAGGACCGAGTTTTCCGAGCGCGGCTGTTAGATTATGAGTCGCAAGGGTCCAGAGGTCGAAGATTCGTTCTCCAACGATCGGCCAATCAGCGACATGTGCGGGGGGCGGTGGGATATCAATCGATCCGTCGGCCATATCCGTAGAGAAATGCTGGGCACCTGAAATGAGAGTGCTGGAAAGCATTACCGCCGGAACCACGACGAAGGCGAGTGCAAGGCATACCAGCAGGGTCGCGGCGAGTCCGCGTCTACCGCCGAGTCCGCTGACAAGGAATTCATATGGACTCGTCGACGCGATCGCGATGATCATTCCCCAAGCTACGATGCCGACGAAGGGCGCGATGATCTGCAGGCACCAGCCGACGACGATCGCGAGCACACCCAGACGTATGGCAATTTCGGTTGCCCGACGCATCGTCTCGGCGCGCGCCTCAGCCAGCTCGTTCGGAGTTCCTGCAGGCGGTGTCGCTTCAGTCATCGTCGGTTGCCCTCGTCATGATAGTCAAATGTGTGGAGATCGAGTCCTGATGAGAAGGGGACCGGGCATCGTACCTGATCGCCGATCTTGGTCGACCGTCGTGCGAATTGTACTGCGAAGCTGCGGACGAGCGAGGTCTCAGTCCTGTATTTTCTTGCCTTCACGCACCGTTCTCGTGCGCGCCGTCGCGCTCGTGTCGGTGCCGCACATCCCGCGCCACGAGCATCGTCGATGTGCGATCGAGCACGATCTCGCGTGTCACGATGATCACGGCATCAATCGTCGAGTCCTCGGTCAATATTTCTCGAGCCAGCGACGCGGTCGGAGCAAATGCTCCGAGCGCAGTCGATCGTCTCGCAAAAGCGGTGACACGTCGACGCATAACGCCCATCGCGCGCAACGGCTTTGTTTCGCCAGCGCGCTCGACTTCCACGCGAACCTGAACCCGCGCCGCCGGGAGCGCATACATCGACCAGCCAAAGAACTCCCATGGATCGATCCGGTAGCGCGCGACGAGACCCGCATGGGCCACCGGCCAGACCAAAACGAACGCCACGATCGCCAGCATCACTTTCCGCCGAATCGATCCGCTCATCCGCCCTGCC
>JAQBEG010000835.1:0-3725 GCA_032123985.1 Deltaproteobacteria bacterium | reverse complement strand
GCGGGAGGGAAGTCGAACTCTTGAGCAGCGATATCGACGACTGGACCATTCGTTTTGTCGACACGGGACCTCATGCGAACATCGGCATGCGCTTGAAGGCCGTTCAAAAACACCTCGACGGCGAAGACGTGTTCATGGCGAATTACAGCGACGGCCTGACGGACTTGCCTCTCGACGAGTACACCAAGAGCTTTCTGGAAAGAGACAAGACCGCGAGCTTCGTGAGCGTTCCCAACCCGGCAGTGACGCACATGGTCGAGGCCGAAAAGGATGGGACGGTAACGGCTATTAGGCCTATGTCGCAGTCCGGTGTTCGGATCAACGGGGGATTCTTTATTTTCCGCAACAATGTCTTTGACTACATACAGGCCGGAGAAGAGCTGGTCTACGAGCCCTTCGCACGCATGATGGAGCAAAGAGAGCTCATTTCCTACAATTACGATGGGTTCTGGCGCTGCATGGACACATTCAAGGACAGGCAGGCGTTCGAGGAAAGAGCGGAGCGTGACGATATGCCATGGCAGGTCTGGAAGAATCGGCGTGATGTCTAGGGGACTCGCTTGAACCCGCTGAGCTTCGCATCCCGGACCGACCGCCCCCCGGTCATTCTGTTTCTGGGTGCCCACTGCGACGATATCGAGATTGGTTGTGGCGGCACCATTCTGCGACTCCGCGAGTCCGCTCCGGAGGCCGAAATCCGATGGGTGATCTTTAGCTCGGACGAAGTCCGCCGGCGTGAGGCGATCGACAGCGCCGCCCGCTTCCTGGGTGAGAAGTCTGCCGATTCCATTCGGATCGAGTCGTTCCGCGACGGGTTCCTGCCCTACGCCGGGGCGCAGATCAAGGACGTGTTCGAGGACCTCAAAAGTGATGTCTCACCGGATCTGATCTTCACACACCATCGAGACGATCGGCACCAGGATCATCGTCTGGTCAATGAGCTTACGTGGAACACCTGGCGCAATCACACGATTCTCGAATACGAAATTCCCAAATATGATGGGGATCTGGGCCAACCCAACGTCTTCGTTGCTGTCGGTCCTGAGCAGGTGGAGAGAAAGGTCAAGAGCGTCCTGGAAGCCTTCAGCACTCAGACCTCGAAGGATTGGTTCGACGCCGATACGCTGCGAGCGATCATGCGACTTCGGGGCGTCGAGTCCAATGCTCCCGAGCGCTATGCCGAGGCTTTCTATGCCCGAAAGCTGGTTCTCGACTTCTGAGGGAGACCCGAGATGCGTTTGCGCGGTTCTCCCGATCCGGCTGCGGTTGTCTGGATCAGGCTCGCGCCGATCGCTCTGCTCCTGATCATCGGCGCGACGACCATCCCCGCCGACTTCCGATCCCCAGCGACTGAACTCATCTCGTGGTCCCTCGACCCCCGAGACTTCGTGCTCAACCTTCTTCTGTTCATTCCGCTCGGTGCAGCATTGTCGGGACGTCGTTGGGTTGTTGTCCTCGCCGCGTTGGGTCTGTTGTCCCTTTCAATAGAGGTGCTGCAACTCGCGCAAGCAGGTCGGCACGCAGGGCCCGCAGACATTCTCGCGAATGTAGCCGGGGGGGGCCTCGGCTCTCGATTTCAGCATGTGCGTTCCAGCTGGCTCAGCGTCGAGGGGGGGTATCTCAAGATGAGCTACCGGCCATTCCTCGCAGTCGCGCTCGTCGGGGGCCTGGGATTGCTTCTCGCGATCGCCGTACCCGGAAAGCCACACGACTTCTCGAACTGGGATCCCACGTACCGGTTGGCGATCTCCGACGAGATCACGCGCGATCGTTCGTGGGGCGGAACGCTTGTGGCTTGGGCGATCTATGATCGCGCGATCCCCGGCGACGACATTCGAGATTGGCTCGGCCGGCAGCTCCCGGATGACATGAAATTCAGCTTCGGGCAGCTGCCCTTCGTCCCGGTCGGGTACTGGGACAATCCCGATCCGCGGAAACGAGCCGGCTTCCTCGAGATGAGCCCCGATACGGCAGCGAAAGTATACGAGCGACTCGAGCGCACGGGGACGATGTCCCTGCTTGCATGGTTCAGGGTGAACGATCTCGAGCAGCTCGAGGATGAGCGAATCGTCACCTTCTCGCGCGACCAGTTTCATCGGAACTTTACGCTCACGCAAAACGGGGGGTCGGTCGGGTTTCGCCTGCGGACGCCGACAACCGGTCTGAACGGATTCCGTCCACACGCGCAAACGATGGAGATCCTGGAGCCAGGCCGAGACTACTTCGTCGCTGCAACGTACGACGGATTCGTGTCACGTGTCTTCGTTGACGGCGAGCTCATGGCTCGAGAGAACCTCGCGGCCAGCGGCGCAGCGATTCCAGGCCTTCACGACACCAGTCTGCCGCTGGTGCTCGCGCTGTGCGGGGGCTGCGTTGCAGGGGGGCTCATCGCATCCTGCGGCAGGGCGCGCCGAAGTGTTAGGGTCCTGTTGGGCTGTGCGGGGGGGCTCGTCGTCGTCGCCGCGGTCTACTCGCTGGGAGCAACGCCGGCGTGGCCTGTCAATCCGGTCAGCCCCTTCTGGCGGCTGACTCCGCCAATCATGGGTGGGTTGGTCGTCGCATTCAGCCTCACCGTGGCGCCGTTCGAGGCCGGGGATCGGGCGAGGATTCGAATGCAATCGCGCTGAAGCGGTCCGTTGCCAGCTTTGCAGATCTTGAATGTCGTTTCTGGAGGAACCCATTTCACGGAAAGCCGGCGCGTCTGCCTTGATCTTGCGCCCTGCCCCGACTTCGGCTTTCCTCCCGGGCGCTTGAAGCCGCTGAGACCCTCACTCGAAAATGACGTCGCTGCTGAGTCCTGCGTCGGGCTAAAGTTCAAGCCTTGGAAGGCCGTCGAAGAAGCGATGTGCGAGAGCTCGACCGCTGATCTCGTCTCGTAATTCGCTTGCGGTAAGATCGACGCAACCCAACACTCGGAACGAGGACATGACGCGAGGAAAACCCAAAATCAGTGTAGGGATGCCGGTCTACAACGGGGAGCCCTACATCGACATTGCGATCAAGTCCGTCCTCGATCAGTCTTTCGGGGACTTCGAGCTGATCATCTCCGACAATGCTTCGACGGATCAGACCGAAGAGATCTGCCGGGACTTCGCCTCGAGAGACAACCGAATCGTTTATAGCCGCAATGAGCAGAACATCGGTGCGGCAGCAAATTATAATCGGCTCGTTGCTATGGCCTCGGCAGACTATTTCCGGTGGTCGAACTCCGACGATGTTCTCGCTCCAGAACTGCACGAGCAATGTATTTCCGTCCTGGATGCAAATCCGGACGCGGTGCTGAGCTACGGGAAGACGAAAATCATCGATCAGGATGGGATCGAGCGCGAGGACTATCACGACAATCTCGATCTCCGTGATGACCGACCCAGTGATCGATTCATCACGTTTCACGATTCGGTCGGGCTAACCAATGTCATTTATGGGCTGATGCGAACCGATGCTGTCCGAAGGACGGCCATGATGGGAGACGGCAGCTATCCAGCGGCCGACACAAACTTCATGGGCGAGCTTGTTCTGTACGGGAAGTTTCTCGAGATACCGAAATGTCTTTTCTATCGCCGGATGCACGCCGCAGCCAGCAGTGCGGACAGAGAGGACGATGAGCGGCAGACCTCCTTCTGGTCGGCCGGCGCCGTCGGATTCAGCACGTCGCGCACGATCGGTCACCGGTCGCTCCATGGCAGCCCGGTGCCGGGCACGTTCGCTCCACTCGACGAGCTCGT
>JAQBEG010000834.1:0-2958 GCA_032123985.1 Deltaproteobacteria bacterium | reverse complement strand
CCCAGAAGGTCGCGGTCGCATCACCGGTCTTCGCAACGCTTGAGTCGAACAGTTCCTGACGAAATCCGATCTCGCCTCCGAGTCGGAAGCTCATGATGCGGGGAGAGAGAAGGCTTCCGCGTGTGGCCAGATTCAGCTTCTGCTCAAACCGGTCCCTGTCGAATCGACTGTCGCCGGTTCGAGAGTCGGTCTCCTGACGGGAGACATCAGCCGTGAGTTCGAGACTGCCCGTAATCGGCGACAGCGTGAGCCCCTGCGCCGCTGCTCGAGTCCCCGCAAAATTCAGGAAGCCTACAGCGAGGAGAGAGAGGAGAGCGTCGCAGCGTCGCAGCTTCACGGCCCTTCGTACGAATGACATTCCCTGCATGTCTCGAATGCAACGGGGAACGCAACATTTCCATCGTGGCATCTGCCGCAGTAGCCGCCGGTGCGAATCGCATCCATCGTGATCTCGTTCGCCCCGCGCTCCATGGCGAACTCATCGGGGTGACACGTGTAGCATCTGAAGCGGATTCGGTGTTTCCAATGCGGGAACACCACAGCCGGCAGGCCGTTGGAAGTGGAGGTCCGGTCGAGGACGATGTCTCCCAGATGCTCCTGACCTACCGGTGCCGTGGCGACGAGCGTAACCGCAAATGCCAAAAATAGAGCGATCGCGTGCGCCCCACGCGACCCGCCTCTGAACCTCACGAGAGTGAACGTTCGCCGCCAAGTGCCCATCTGTTCCCAATCATCGTACCCAGTCTCCGTTTCGAACGAGACGCACCGTAATGATCACTCTCATTGGCCGCGCTAACATCCGGCAAAGCGCGACTGTTCCGGAATCAGAAATGGCGTACCGAATGATTCACCGGTACGCCATCCCGTCTCCTCGATCGACCCTACTCCGAATCAGAGTGAGGCAGCCGACCTACTTATCGTGACACTTCAAGCAGATGTAGTTCGTGTCGTTGCCAGTCAACGTTCCTCGCAAGAAGTACACATCCAGAACCTTGCCTGCCGTGTTGTGCGGATCGTGGCAGGACGAGCATTCAATTCCTGTTTGCCCGACTACAGCGCCCGCTGAGACGTTCCCCGATCCGTCATCGTTGAAGAGACGAATTCCGAGTGCCTCTGGATCGGGCTGCCAGCCGCTCTCGACCACCGCCGGTCCGCTCGTCGTCGCATTATAAGTGCTGACGGTTCCCTGGAATGGGAACGGAAGCGCGACGGGATGATTGCCGCTCATGTCGCCGGTTCCGGGATTGGCGAAAGTGATCAGGCGGTCATCCGCGGGATCGCTGTGCTGGTCGGAAAACAGGACCCGATTAGGTGTGGCGTCGAACCAGGCCACGTCCCCCACCGCGACCGTACCGTCATGGCAGGACAGGCAGTTCTTGCTCACGCCCTGCCACGAACTGTCGAAGGTCGGCAGCGGCGTTCCGTCAGTCGTGACGGTCGTGTCCGACCAGGAATAGGTCAGGCTGGACAGCGTGTGGTTCCAAAGAAGCTTGGTCTGTTGCGCGCGGTGCGGAGTATGGCAGAACGTGCACAGGCCCACCGCGACTGAAGAATCGTCCGTGAAGTCGTGCGCACTGTTCGCGAGGCCATCCCCAGGGGCGGCCTGGGCAATAGCGGCGACCAGCAAGCTTGCCGCAAGCGCGAAGAGCACCTCGAGTTTCAGATTGGGCCGCATCATGACTGCTATTCCTTACCCGCCGAGGTACAACTGCTGATCAGCACCCCTTTGATTTGCCTTCCATTGAAATCCCAGCAGACACTTTGTGTGTGAAGCATTACCCATACCACAAACTCTGACTATCATGTTGAATTGATTGCTGGCCACTGCTCGGCGTCGGCCGGCCTCGACGGAAAATTCCCTAAGTCACCGGTTTATATTATGTTTATTCCTTGAGGGAGCTGGCCGGAGAGGCCCGAGCAAGCGCCCCACCAGGTTGCATCAAATGGCTGCATACGTTATTCGGCCTGTCGAGGCATTCGGACATTGCCTCCGCGCCTCGCGTGTGGCGAGATGGCGCGATCTCTCCAGCCACCGCCCATCCAGATCGGCGGGTCCACCTACTGGATCGCTTCGCGGGTATCCGACAAACGCGTCTAACGCTCGAATCGAGAACCCGCGTCTCACGGTGTCGCGAAGTGACTGGACTGAGATAAAATCTGTCGATGCTCACTCGTTTCAGACGGCAGCTTTCTGTGTTCCCCTGCCACCGCGGATTGCGGCGGATCGGCCTCACGGGCTGCGCCTTGATCCTTCTCATCGTCACCGCGTGGTCGAGTCCGCAACCCGCGTGGGCAGAGGGCATCGACATCCACGGATCCGTGCTCGAGACCCTGGACACTTCGTCATATACCTACGTCCGCGTGAAGACGGGTGATTCGGAAGAACTCTGGGTTGCTGCTCCGCGTACTTCCGTCCGCGTCGGGGACCTGGTCATCCTGCCCCAGGCAGTTGCGATGCCGAATTTCTACAGCCCCAGCTTCGACAGGGTTTTCGACGTTCTCTACATGTCGCCGGTGCTCCGCGTATCGGGCTCGAACGCCGAGACTAGCGCCGAAGCGAGTGCAGCTCACGGGAGGACTGCGGCTCGATCGCCATCACAAGAGCCGCTTCTCGCAAATATTGAGAAGCCGCAGGGCGGATACACGATTGCCGAACTGTGGAAGAATCGAGATTCCTTGGCCGGAGAACGAATTGCGTTGCGCGGCGTCGTCGTGAAGCGAAACGACGGCGTGATGGGTCGCAACTGGGTACACCTTAGAGATGGAAGCACCGATACCGACGACCACGACGAGCTCACGATAACGACTGACGCGCACGTCGAAGTAGGCGACACGATCCTCTTACAAGGGACGTTGCTGCTCGACCAGAATTTCGGATACGGCTATCGGTACGAAATGCTAGTCGAAGTGGATGACCTTGCCGTTGAGTAAGCGATGAGAGTAAGCATCATAGGGGTA
>JAQBEG010000833.1:0-6728 GCA_032123985.1 Deltaproteobacteria bacterium | reverse complement strand
CTCGCTTCGCTCGCGATCGATCTCGACCAGCCCGAAGATCTCGAAGCTTTCCTGAAGACAAAACCCGGGGGCCGGCGGACGCGAGCATTGCTGGCCAAAGTGTTAGGCGGAGATGCAGAATGAACCAGATGCCTTCGCCGTTGCAACTCATCCCGATTCCCGGACTCCCGGAGGTCGAACCTGGAACCGACCTCGCCAAACTCATTCGTGAAGCCGCAGAGGCCGCCGACATCGATCTCGCCTGCAACATCATCGTCGTCTGTCAAAAAATCGTATCGAAGGCCGAGGGAAGACTCGTCGATCTCGCCGATGTCACACCGAGCGACGAAGCGCGGGAAATCGCAGCTGCGCATGATCGCGATCCACGCCAGGTCGAAGTCGTACTCCGGGAGAGCCGCCGCATCGTACGCCGCGGAAACGGCGTGCTCATCACGGAAACGCACCATGGCTTCGTCTGCGCGAACTCTGGAGTCGATCTTTCGAACGCGCCGGGGCCCGAAATCGCAGTCCTGTTGCCCAAGGATCCCGACGACTCGGCAAGGCGACTGCACGAAGCGCTCTCCGGCCCCTCCGGTGCAACAGCGGTCGTAATCAGTGACACGTTCGGGCGCCCCTGGCGCGAAGGGCTCGTCGACGTTGCCCTGGGATCGGCCGGTCTGGCGCCAATTCGTGATGATCGCGGCTCGCGGGATCGAGCGGGGCGCGAGCTGCTCGTCACGCAACCGGCTACCGCCGATCAGCTTGCGGCTGCCGCCGGGCTCCTGATGTGGAAGAGCGCGGGCGTGCCCGTCGTGGTGGTCAGCGGATTTCCGGTCGTCGGCGACGGAACCGTCCGCGACGCGCTGCTTCGCGACCCATCGTCCGATCTGTTCAGATAACACCGCCCAGCTCGGTTCTGCGGCGCCGCGGTGTCGTCATCCTTCCTCGTCCGTCCGCGGGAATGCGTGCTCGAAACAAGCCCGCCACACGAGGTCCAGCCCAACGCCCTTCTGCGATGAGGTCGAAATCGGTTTTCCAAAACCGTCTCCGATCTCGGCCGTCAGGGAGCGGATCCGCTCCTTTCGTTTCATCAGCTTGAGCTTGTCTGTCTTGGTGAGGACAACACGTCCCGGCACGTTCTGCTTGGCGAGCCACTGCAGCAATAGGCTCTCGTCCTCGCTCCAGGAGCGGCGGAGATCTTGCAATACGATCGCCAGCTTCAGTTCGGGCCGTCCGGCCAGATAGCTCTCGACGAGTTTTCCCCAACTCTCGCGTTCCTTACGCGAAACTTTGGCCCAGCCGTAGCCGGGCAGATCGACGAAGCCAATGTCGCCTCGATCGGTTCGGATCCGAAAGAGCACGAGCCCTCGGGTCTTACCGGGCGTGCTGCTCGTTCGCGCGAGTTTCTTTCGCCGTGCGAGTGCGTTCAGGAGACTCGATTTGCCGACGTTCGAACGTCCCAAGAACGCGATTTCAGGCAGACCTGAAGATGGCAGGTCGGCGATCCGAGGCGCCGAGGCGATCAGTTCAGCTTCGAGAATTTTCATACGTCGAGCCCTCGCTTGCGCGCAGCGGTCCGCGCGTGCGCTTCGCCGCACGGATGTCCCGCACTGCGGTTAGCCCGACGGTTTCGGATCGTCAAGGCAGCGATTCGTCCAAGTGACTGAAATCACAGCTCTTTTTTGGCCCAAAGGCTTTGACACACCAAGCCTCAGCCGCTAGTCTCGGCCGCGGTTGGTCGACCCCCGTCGCCCACCGGGCCAAACCCAAACACACGGACCTGAATATCAATGTCTAAGGGTGTGCAGATTGCCATCGGAGTCACCGCCATCGCGCTTCTGCTCGGCTGGTACGGAACCACGCAGCTCAGCGATGCCCCGTCGTTCCAATACTTCCAGAACCTGGAAGAATTCCACGCCAACCAGACCCAGATGGTCGGTCGAGCGGTGCGTGTCCACGGATATGTGGCGGCCGAGTCGATCGAGCGCGATCTCGAGGGCAAGCAAGTTCAATTCTCGGTACAGAACAATCCGCCGCATGCTGGCGGCCCGATCGGAGAGACATTGGTCGTCGTCTATCGCAGTCTCGAAACACCCGACCTGTTCAAGGACGGGGCGGAGGTCGTCGTTGAAGGCGAACTCGTCATGGCAGGTGGCTCGCCCGTCTTCGAAGCGAATAACGTGATGGCAAAATGCCCGTCGAAATTCCAGGCAAAGGCGGGGCTCATGGCGGAGCCCGGTATCGAGATCTAGCGTGGGTGAAGTCGGACTCTATTCGCTTCGGCTTGGACTCTTCTTTGCGCTCCTCGGAATCGGAGCCGGCGTTTTCGCAGGAACTCAGGGCCGCGCCGAGTGGACCCGGATTGCCGAACGCTCGGTCCTGCTGGTTTTCGCTGCCACTTCGGTCGCCATGCTCGCGCTGTTCTGGGCGCTGGCGACGAATGATTTCTCGCTGAGTTATGTCGCGGCGCATTCGGCTCGCACGATGCCGCTGCATTATCGCCTCGGCGCACTCTGGGGCGGCCAGGCCGGTTCACTGCTGCTCTGGGGCTGGATGCTGACCGCCTATGGCGCGGTCGCCGTGCTCGGCAATCGAACTCAGAACCGGGTGTTGATGCCCTGGGTCTGCGTGGCCCTGCTCGCCAACGTGGCCTTCTTCCTCATCTTGACGAATTTCGAATCGATCCCCTTCGAACGGATGCCCCATGATCAAAGACTCTCGGATGGCAACGGGCTGAACCCGCTCTTGCAGCATCCCGTCATGCTGATCCATCCGGTCATGCTCTATACGGGCTTCACTGGCTTCGCCCTGCCCTTCGCGTTCGCTTTCGCGGCGCTCGTGACGGGCGAGCTCGGCACGACCTGGTTCCGCACGACACGACGCTGGACGCTCTTTGCGTGGACCTTCCTATCCATAGGCATCATGCTCGGCGGACGCTGGGCCTACGAAGTACTCGGCTGGGGCGGCTATTGGGCCTGGGATCCTGTCGAGAATGCCTCACTCATGCCGTGGATCGCGGGGACGGCGTATATCCATTCGGTCATGATCCAGGAAAAGCGCGACATGCTGCGGACCTGGAACATCGTACTGATTGGCCTGACCTACGGACTTTGTCTTTTCGGGACCTTTCTCACGCGCAGTGGAATCGTCCAGTCGGTCCATGCCTTCACGAACTCAGACAGTTTCGGTCGCATCTTTGCCAGCTATGTCCTGCTCATGCTGGCCGCCTTCGTGGCTGCGCTGATCTGGCGGCTTCCGAGACTGCGAAGCCCGAACAAACTCGAAAGTGTCGTGTCCCGCGAGGCGAGCTTCATCATCAACAACTGGATCTTCATGGCGATCCTCTTCGTCGTCTTTGTTGGGACCCTCTTCCCTGTCTTCACCGAAATGTTCAGCGGCGTGCGACGCATTCTGGGTCCACCCTATTTCAACACCTTCGCCGGACTGCTCGCGCTCATGCTCATGGTCCTTACGGGCGTTGGCCCGCTGATCGCTTGGCGCCAGGCAAGCCTGGTGAGTCTGCGCCGCCAGTTCATTTTGCCCGCGAGTGCTGGCGTCATCGTGACGCTGATCGTGATCACATTATTCGGCTTCACACCCGGCTATTGGGCGATCGCCGCCTGGGGCCTCGCTGGCTTCGTATTGACCACGATCACGCAGGAATACACTCAGGCCGTCCGCGCGCGCATGCGACGGCGGGGCGAGAGTGTCGTGACGGCTCTGCGAACGCTGCTCGTTCGAAACCAACGCCGTTACGGCGGCTACATCGTCCACGCCGGTTTCGTCATCCTCATGCTCGGGATCTCGGGTGCGGCGTTCAACGAAGAACAGCTCAATAACATCAGTCCGGGCGACTCTGCGACGATCCGCGATTTCCGTCTCGAGTATCTGACGGCAGATGCGATCCCAGCGCAGCATTATGGCGGCGCCCGTGCGCGCCTCGCGCTCTACAAACACGACGAGCCCGTCGCCGTCATGACACCTGAAAAACGGATGTATTGGCTCGAACAGCAGCCCAGCTCGATTCCTTCGATTTATTCGACCTGGCGCGAAGATCTCTACGTAATCCTCACGGCCCTCGAGCCCGACGGGTCTGCGACCGTGAAGATCTACCACAATCCACTCGTCAACTTTGGTTGGGCTGGCGGGTGCATCTTCGTATTCGGCTGCCTGATCGTGCTTTGGCCTCACGCCGAAAGACAGCTCGTGGGTTCGAGCAATAACTCACAGGACGATGGGGCGAGCGCATGAATCGCGTTCGGCACTGCGCTTTTTTCGGGGTCCTGTCCCTCAGCGTCCTGGCCATCGCGCTGTGTTGGGCGACCCAATCCATCGCTCAGCACACCGGCGCGGAGAGTACCGCTCCTCCACCTCCGCAGGGGAACGGCGTACTCACGGTCCGTGTGGTCCACCCGACCAGACCGGCGGACGCCGCTGGAATCGCGATCGCCCTCTACGCTCTCTCCGCGGACGGCACACCGGGGTTTGCCTCTGGTGAAACCGACGCAGATGGCGTTTTTACGTTCACAGGCATCTCGACCAACCCCGCGATCGTCTACCTCGTTGGTGCGCGCTATCAGGAGATCCCCTTTGGTGAACGCGTGACTTTTGCCTCGGGTGAGGCGACGGCCCGCGCCGAGATCCAGATCATCGAACCGACGGATCAAACGGCGGGTGTCACGATCAAAGAGTTGCGCGTCCGCATCGACTGGATGGGCGACAAGATCCTGGTCAGTGAAGTTTTCAATTTGTCCAATGCGGGTGACCGCGTCATCCGACTCCAGGAAGACAACCGTGACCGCTCAATCGTCTTTCGCCCCATCGGGCCTCTGGCGACCGGATTCTCAGCCGGACCGGGTTCGATCGGAGACGGAATCGCGCTCGAAAACGGCGGCGTCCGGTTCTGGGGACCCCTCTATCCCGGCGAGCAACGCGTCGAGTATCGCTACAGCCTGCCCATCCCCGCCAAGGGCGGCGTGCTGCATGTGCCGATCGAACTCGCCCAGGACGCGGGCCGCATCGTCGTCATCGCGGGAACCGGCGGCCTCGAGGTTCAAGGACCCCAACTCATCGCCTCGAGCGACGTGAAGTCCGATTCGGGCCAGCCTCTCAAATCGTGGGCCCGAGCCGGCCTGGCCGGCGGTGCGGTCTTCGACATCGAACTCACTCTGCCCGAAAGTCGTCGCGACGCTTCCCTGGTTTCGATTCCGCGCGGCGAGGTCTGGCTCGAACTCGACGATACGCGAATGACCGCTCGATTCGACATCCAGGTCGAAGTCGCACCGGGCGCACCCGTCGCGGGCACGCCGGATGCTCCGCTGCTACGCATTTTCATTCCGACCGGTGCGACACTGCAAGGCGTCGCGCCCGAAGTAGAGTCGTTGGGACTCATCCCGAGAGACGATGGCGGTTTCGATGTGATCGGCCCGATCGGACCTGGAACGACGGCTCTTGGCTATTCGTATCACATGCCCACGGGACCCGAGGGCGTCGACCTTGGCATGCGCTTCCCGCGCGACGTCGAGACCCTCAATGTGCTGATCGCGGATACCGGCCTCGCTCTCGACAGCGGCCGGCTGCATCGACGTCGACCCTTCCGGTCTGGCACGCGCAACTTCCTCCATCGCGAGGCTTTCAACGTCTCTTCCGACGAAACCGTCGATCTCACGCTCGAGCCTATTCGTGCAACTGGGCTGTCGGAATCCGCATCTTTTGCGCTGACGATCGCTGCTGCTGCTGCGGGCGCATTCTTTCTCTTCGCCCCCCTTCGCACTTCAGTGCGACGTGACGCTCCAGCGGACACGCCGCAAACGCTGATCCAGGCCGAGCGTGAAGCGATCTATATAGCGATCGACGATCTGGAACACGACTTCGAGACCGCCAAGATCGTAGAGGCCGACTACACACTGATGCGCGATAGGCTTCGCAATCAGGCAATCGAACTCCTGCGAAGCGAGCGTGAAGCCGCCGTGGAGCCAGCGCTGCAGCACGGCTTGGATGCCTCTTCCGCAACAGCTGCAACGCCGTCGGCATCCGCCGTCGCGACGAGTTCGCCGACGACCGGCGGCTACTGCCCACATTGCGGAAAAACCGTCTCGGCGATCTGGCGATTTTGCTCGCACTGCGGCGGGGATCTCAATCGGGCGGAGGAAGCGCACGGGTGAGCGCGGTCCTGCTCCACGGTGCAGGGCTCGAAAAACGGTTCGGGCGAGTCACCGCGCTGCGCAACGTTGACTTCGACATCGAGCCCGGTGAGTCGGTCTCAATTCTCGGTGCAAACGGCGCCGGCAAGAGCACACTACTCCGCATCCTCGCCGGCCTATCCCGACCGAGCGCCGGCCAGTTCTCGGCGCTGCAGGAAGCCGCGAGCGCACCGCTCACGCGAGACGCGCTGCGTGGCAAGATCGGATACGTCGGCCATGCGACCCTCGTCTACGGCGAACTGACCGCGCGTGAAAACCTCATCTTCGCAGCACGCCTGCATGGTCGCGCGCCTACACGTAATCAAATCGACGCGATCCTTTCCGACGTCGGCCTGTCGGACGTCGCGGATCGACGCGCCGGTGGCTTCTCTCGCGGCATGGCCCAACGACTCTCAATCGCCCGTGCCGTCGTCCACGAGCCGCATGTCCTGCTCCTCGACGAACCCTTTACGGGACTCGACGAGTCGTGCGCCGCGCGGCGCGCGAGGCAACGCGGCGGGGGGCGCCCGGGGGGGCGGGCTCACAATATCGGCACAAAACATACCA
>JAQBEG010000832.1:0-3570 GCA_032123985.1 Deltaproteobacteria bacterium | reverse complement strand
GCGGTGGGATATCAGCCGACGCTTGCGACGGACATGGGCGACTTGCAGGAACGTATTACGTCGACGAACAAGGGCTCGATCACGTCCGTGCAGGCGATCTACGTGCCCGCAGACGATATGACCGACCCGGCGCCCGCGACGGCGTTCACGCATCTCGATGCAACGACGGTGCTCGACCGAGCTTTGACCGAGATCGGGATCTACCCGGCGGTCAATCCTCTCGATTCGACGTCGCGAATCCTCGACCCACAGGTCGTCGGCGATGAACACTACAACGTTGCGCGCGCCGTTCAGTCGACGCTGCAGTCCTACAAAGACCTGCAGGACATCATCGCGATCCTGGGTATGGATGAGCTTTCGGAAGAAGACAAGCTCACTGTGGCTCGCGCTCGAAAGGTCCAGCGCTTCCTCTCACAACCCTTCCAGGTTGCTGAACAGTTCACGGGAACTCCCGGTGTCTACGTTCGACTCGAGGACACGATCCGAGGCTTCCGTGAGATTCTCGATGGCAAGCACGACGATCTGCCAGAGCAGGCCTTCTACATGGTCGGCGATATCGATAGCGCCATCGAGAAGGCTAAGTCTCTCGCCTGATTCGCGCAGAATAGGAGCCAGTACGTGGCGCTTGAACTCATCGTCGTGACACCGGAAGGGGAAGCCCTTTCCCAGGAAATCGAACAGGTCGTTCTGCCCGGCGAGGCCGGGGACTTCGGTGTTCTCGAAAGTCATGAACGCTTCCTTACGCCGCTCAAGCTCGGTGCGATGCAGATCATCCGAACGAACGACACGGAATGGGGTGCGCTGTCGAGTGGATTCGCAGAGGTCGACGGATCCCGTGTTGTCGTACTCGTCGATTCGTGCGTGCTCGCGAGCGGCATCGATCGGGAGGCGAGCGAGAATCGTCGAGTCGAAGCGGACAACCAGTTGATCTCGCTTGCAGACGTCGAAGAGAATGCCAGTGAGCGCGCTCGTCTATCGGCGATTGTCGCGCGCGCAGAGCTCGAGCTCGACGTCGTGGCCCGCTAGGATCGCAGCCGGAATGAATGCGAAGGCGCCGGCAGCGACAAAGCCTCCGCGACCGCCTCCGCAGCCTGCGCGGCCGCTACGTTTTCACCGGGATCGATTTCCCGGCGAACCTCTCCTCGATACAGCGATCTCACATGCGATGCTGCGGCGCGTGGCGACCCAAACTGTCGGCGAGAGCCTACGGCTCTACGTACCCGAGAACGCGCTGCTCTTTTCCAGCCTCGATGCCCGACAGCCGGGCTTTGCTCGTGCGATTGCGCTTGCGGAGCAGGCCGGCTTTCCATCGGTGATTCGGTTGGCCGGCGGCCATGCGGCTGTCTTTCTCGAAGAGTCGATCGCCTTTGCATGGGCCGTCCCGGATCCCGAAGCCCATCTTCACATCCGCCGCCGTTTCGAAGACTTCTCCGCTTGGGTCGTCGCTTCGCTTCGGCGGCTGGGACTCGATGCGCGCGTCGGCCCAGTCGCGGGGGAATACTGTCCCGGCCAGTACAGCGTCAACCTCGGAGGACGCATCAAGGTAATGGGCGTCGGCCAAAGGGTGATCAAAGGGGGCGCGCACGTTGGAGGTGTGATCACGATCGGACGGACCGATCTGCTTCGAGAAATATTGGTTCCAATCTACCAGGCCCTCGACATCGAGTTTCGACCTGAAACCGCCGGTGGAATCAGCGATTTCGATCCGCTGCTCGGTCCCGAGGACGTCATTACGGCCATGAGCGAAAATTTGTGCGAACTCGGTTATCTGCTCCAGCCCGCAAGCTTCGACACGTCGATTCGGCGGGAGGCGGAAGCGCTGATTCCGATTCACGCGCCCGGAACGCGCTCGGGTCTGGGCGCCGTGCTACGAGCGACTCGGGGCGACGGGAAGACACTCGTTCATGCGGAACCAGGGGGCTCGGCGCGAGACCCCACGTGGACCGACGATTCCTAGCGCTTAAGCATGGCGGTCGGTTGACTGTGTGCTTTCATTCGGGCCCCATCATTACGGAGGCCTTCATGAATCTCGGTGCTTTCTCCCTCTCCTCGACGCTGATTCGGCATACGATTGCGGCGATTTCGATCCTTGCGCTTGGTCTGGCGAGTGAGGCTCGAGCAGACGAACACGAAATGGATGCGGCAAGCGTCAAATATCGGCAGACCTTGATGTCGACGATCGGCTCGAACATGGGCGCGATCGGCGACATTATGAAGAATCGCCTCGACCTGCCCGGCCACATTCAGGTCCACGCCGGCGAGATGGCCGATAGCGCGACACTGATTGCGGCGGCTTTCAAGAAAAATGCTTCGAGCGACGCAACCGACGCGAAGGCGAAGATCTGGAAGGACTGGGCGAAGTTCGAAGAAGCCATCGCTGATTTCAAGACGGCCGCACGAAACCTCGAGGCTGCGGCATCGGGAAGCGACCCCGCGGCGGTCGGGCCGGCAATGAAGGCGCTGGGCAAGAGCTGCGGTGGTTGCCATAAGCCGTTTCGCAAGGAAAAGGAAGAGTCGTACAAGACTCACGATCACGAACAACACGCCGACCAGTGAACCCTATTAGGGGCCGTCGTCTGTGCGTGGGCCGGGAAGCGTTCCGGCGAGTGCAGGCGCGCCTCGATCGCACTGCCAGATACATGCTTTTTGCGTGGATCGCCCTCGCTCTCCATCCACAAGTCGCTGACGCGGATACGCAGCTCGAACGAGGTCGCGACGTCTTCTACTCGACCGGTGGCTGCAGTTGCCATACGAACTACCCGGGCGAAGGGGATGACGCGCCCTTGCTTGCAGGTGGGCGCCCCCTCGAGACACCCTTTGGTGTCTACTACAGCACGAATATTACGAGCGACCCCGAGACGGGGCTCGGGCGTTGGAGCGATGCCGACTTCGTACGTGCGATGCGCGAGGGTCTCTCTCCCGAGGGCCAGCACTATTTTCCAGTCTTCCCCTACACGTCGTTTGCGGGATTAGGCGATCAAGACCTCGTCGACTTGAAGGCCTACCTCGACTCTCTTCCCAGTATCGAAAGACAGAATCGCGATCCCGATGCGTTCTTTCCCTTCTCGTGGCGCGCGACCCTGATTGGTTGGAAATGGCTCAATTTCGACCCGAAGAGGATCGAGGAGGACAGGGATCGGACCGCGCAGTGGAATCGTGGGAACTATCTGGTTCATGCTGCGGCCCATTGCGGAGAGTGCCATACGCCGCGGACGATCTCGGGTGGGCTCGACTCATCCATGTCGCTGGCGGGTTCTCGCGAGGGTCCGGAGGGACAACTGGCGCCTAACATCACGCCGCACGCGGAAACCGGGATCGGTTCCTGGTCCCGCGCGGATCTCGTCTGGTACCTCGAGACCGGCCTCAAGCCCGACGGCGACGACACTCAGGGACTCATGTCCGAGGTGATCGAACACGGCTACGCGAAACTACCGGCCGCCGATCGAGAGGCGATCGCCGACTATCTCGCTAGCGTGCCGCCGATCGAGAACCGGGTGAAGGGCAAATAGCCGGGCCGCGGCGTGAATCAGCCGGCAGCCGCTTTCAGCTTCACCTTGCCGTCGCTCACGA
>JAQBEG010000831.1:0-7079 GCA_032123985.1 Deltaproteobacteria bacterium | reverse complement strand
ACTGCCTTCCAGCGCCGCACGGGTGATCTCGACGACCGTCAGTCCGGGATCGGGCGAAAGCGTGCAGCCCCAGGCCGCTTCGAATTTTGCGCGAATATCGGGATCATCTACGGCTTGATAGTCCGGATACACCATCGGTATCAACCCCGCGTCGCTCGCCCCCTGCACGTTGTTTTGACCGCGGAGCGGATGCAGCCCGGCTCCTGGCTTGCCAACATTTCCAGTCAGGAGCGCGAGGGAAATCAAGCAGCGGGCATTGTTAGTCCCATACACATGCTGCGAAATTCCCATGCCCCAGAAAATGATGGCACTCCCGGCCCTGCCGAAGGTTCTAGCAACTTCGCGAATCGTTTCTGGATCGATACCACAGATTTTCGAGGCGCGTTCTGCTGTGTACTCCGCCACCGTCTCGCGCAATGCCTCGAAGTCCGTAGTCCTGGCAGCCACGAACGCCTCGTCGACGAGACCTTCCTCGATGATGGTCTGCATCATCGCGTTGTAGAAGGCAACATCTGTTCCCGGCTTGATGCGACAATAATAATCCGCATGGTCTGCGATGATTTCTCGGCGAGGATCCACAACGATCAGCTTGGTTCCAGATTTCCGTGCTTGTTTGAAAAACGTGGCCGCGACCGGATGATTCGACGTCGTGTTCGATCCCGCGATGAGCGCGACCTCTGCGTTTTCGACGTCGCCGTAGGTCGTTGTCACAGCACCGCTCCCGATCGACTCGAGAAGCGCCGCGACACTCGACGCATGACACAGACGTGTGCAGTGATCGACGTTATTGGTCCCGAGCGCCGCACGGATCAGCTTCTGAAAGAGATAGGCTTCTTCGTTTGAACACTTGGCGCTGCCAAAACCTGCCAATGCGTTCGAGCCGGCTTCGGTCTTGATGCCCACGAGCTTCGTCGCCACGAGGTCGAGAGCCTCCTCCCAGCTCGCGGTGCGGAAGGACGGCAACACCTCTTTGTCATCAACGATGCCGCCGGGCTTGCGCCGACCATCGGATTCGCCGCGCACGTCCTTCGAGAGCGGGCCTTTCGGATAGGCCTCTTCGCGGCGAATCAGGGGCTGTGTGAGTCGCTGGGGATGCGACGAGTAGTCCCACCCATAGCGACCCTTGACACAGAGCCGACCCTGACTCGCCGAACTCTCGCGCCCTTCCGCAAACACGATGGCATTCTGTTTCCTGTCGACGTGATAGGTCAGAGCACAACCGACGCCGCAATAGGGACAGACCGTGTCTATCTGTTCGAGTTCAGATCGGGGCCGCAAGGGAAGGCCAACGGGTTTGTCGATCAGAGCGCCCGTCGGACAGGCTGCCGCGCATTCGCCACACGACACGCAGCTGCTCTCGCCCATGCGTGCATCGAGGTCGAAGGCGATTCGAGTTTCATATCCCTTGCCACTTCGCCCGATTACTTCGTTGCTCTGTACGTCATTACACGCCCGAATGCATCGATCACACAGGATGCAGGCTTGATGATCGACCTGGATCACCTTCGAACTTTGATCCGCGCCTCGCCCTCCGGAGGACGGAAATCGCGAGCCATCGACTTCGTATCGTCTTGAATGGTCGACGAGCTCGTTGTCTGCGAGGCTCGTCTCCCGCAGATCCGAACCGGACCCGGCCGGCTGATCACTCATGAGTAGTTCCGTCAGCATTGCACGATGGCGGTCTAGCTCTTCCGATTGCGTTCGAACTTCCATGCCGGGCTGACATTCGCGAACGCAAGCCGCCGCCTTCACACGCTCGCCTACATCGACAACGCACATTCGACAAACACCGACAGGATCGAGGCTGGGCAAATGGCAGAGGACGGGAATATGGATTCCAATCGACTGCGCGGCTTCGAGAATCGTTTGTCCCTCGTGCGCTTCGAGATCGATCCCGTCAATTCGCAATTTCATTGGCCTACGCCTCCCTCACGTTCCCGCCGCCCGATAGTCCAAGTTCGGCAAAGAGATTCCCGGTGACCGAAGCGGGTATGAATCCGCCTTCGCTCCACCCGCGCTCGAGATTGTAGCCTCGGATCATTTCCGCTAATCGCGCCCTGGGCAGACGAACTCCTCGCGCCGGACCCGACGGCAAAGGCTCGCTCAAGAATCGTTCGGGCAGCGTGTCGTCCGCCGGTTTCCAGCCTTCCCGGATATTGAACGCCTTGCGAAGATGGACCACACGCTGCGCAACCGAACGCAACTCATCCTCGCCGAATTCCTGCCCCGTCACCGCAGTCAACAGTTCGCCACAATCTGAATAGAAATCGTCGAGCGCGCCGCGTACGAACTTGCAAAGGATCAAGCTGTCCATCAACGCAGCGCGGTCTTCCGTTTCGATCGCCTTCCCTACGGAACGCGCATCTCCGCACAAGCGATCGACCTCTTCCGAGAAGTCCGCTTCATAGGCCCCGCTTCGATTGTGATCGGCACCCCGGACGCCAACCGCGAAACCCAGGGCCAGAGTCTGCAGCGAACGAGGCTCGTATCCCGGCAACTCGAGCCCCTTCACTTGTGGCGCGAAATCGATCGAATTCTCGCCGATCGACCATGCCAAGCAACGCGAGCCATCCGCCATTCGGTCTCCCAGCCCCCGCCGAAAAGCGATGTCCTCGAGCCAACCGACGAGGGCATCCGGATCGTCGAAGCGCGGGCCTCCTGCCAGGAGCCCGCGTTCGCCACACTCCATCGCAAACGCCAATGTCGCGCCTGCGGAGATCGTATCGATGCCAAGTTCATCACATCGGCTGCAGGCTGCGAGGACGACATCCGGATCAGCGACTCCACAAAGTGGTCCGAGCGCGAAGAGACTCTCGTACTCGACGCGGGTCTCGCTCGAGCCGAATCCAAATCGATGCTCGCAGCCGATCGTGCAACTCGCGCAGGAGACGCGGCGATGACTGCGCGTCCCGTGCCATCGCTCCGCCGAGAGTTCTTCTGCCTGATCAAAATGGCTTTGCTGAAAATTGCGGGTGGGAAGGACGCCCAGGCGATCGAAGGAAAGCAGATTTCCGATCGTTCCAAGCTCTCGATACTTCGCGGTCGACTCGCCTGCCGCACGGTCACGCAGTTGCCTGGAAAGATGTGCAACGCGCTGCGGGTCTGCGATTGGCGTCGCAATCTCGCCACGAACGGCAATCGCCTTCAGCCGCTTTGACCCCATCACCGCACCAAGGCCGCCCCGACCAGCATGCCGACCATCGGCACTCAGATTGGCGAACCGAACCAGGTTCTCTCCCGCGACACCAATTGCCGCCACTCGACCAAAGGGCGCCAGCGCGCGCGAGGTCTCCTCCGCGGAGCACCCCCAGCTCTCACTCGGCCTGAGCTTGCCGTCGACCAGTTCGGAGGGTTCCGCACATGCCCCGACCAGAACGATCGCGTCGACACCGAGCCTCTTCCCGGCGATCGCGAAATGACTGCTCGAGAGCGCATCGGAGATCCCACCGGTCAGTGGCGATTTCGCCACCACCGCGAACTTGGCTGAAGTCGTGAACGACGTACCAACGAGTGGGGAGAACGCGAATATCAGCGGTGCTTCGGCTGCGAGAGGATCGACTCCAATCGGGGCTTCCTTGTGCAAGAGCCATGCACCTAGCCCGACGCCGCCAAGCGTACGCTGCAAAACCGTCTCATCGATCGGGATGCGCTCGCCCTTGCCGAGCCCCAGATCGAATCGCCAATAACATCCGTGGAACCCCTTCACGCTCAACCCCCAGCGAGCGCATCGATTACGCTCAGCTTTTCGTCAGGGCCCACGGGTACAGCGAGATCACGAACGAGATCGCGTCCACCAATGGACACAAGATGGCGCTTGGCCACACGACCACCAGCGATCAGGGACAGCGATTCCGGCAACTGCGACAAAACATCGCCTAACGTCCCGACTGGAATCCGATATCGAGATGTCTCCGCCTTGATCGCGGCGCGTCCCAAAAGCTCGACTTGCGCCGTCGCGCTCGGATCGCGCAAACGAACAGCATCGAGATACTCGCCCGGCGTGTTGAATCCATGCCATGGTGATGGTCGATTTGAGTCCGCCCAATCAACGGGCACGTAGCCAAGCTCTTCGAGCAGCCCAAGCGGTCGTCGAATGTCCTTCGAGAGAAGATCATCAGCAATCTTCCACGCATCGCATGGATAGATCGCGGACAGCACCTGCACGCGATTCTCGGAATGGGGTGCCGCAGGCTTGCCAATCGAAAACATGGCTTCGACGAATTCCGTGGAAAGATGGGGTGCGTCGACACTGGTCACAAAGGCAAACTCGGCCTTCGATGCGGCGAGTCCGCAACGGATCCCAGCAAGCGGCCCAAGGCCCGGCGCTCGATCGGAGACGACGCGTGCAGAAAGAAATGGGAGGTCAAGTTCGGAAGAGGTCACCACCACGACCTCGTCCACGACCGGTAGCAGGCTCTCTACGACGTGTTCGATCATCGAGCGCCCGAACCAGGGCAACCAGGCCTTGGCACGCCCCATGCGCGACGAGCGACCACCGCAAAGGACGATTCCTGCGCGACTCACCGCGCGTGCCTGCCGCGCTCAATCGGCATCGACACGACGAACCCGATCTGGAAAACGGGACAAGATCGAAATGAGCGGCCCGAGTGCCACCTGCCCAAGTCCGCAAATACTGGTCTGCTGCATCGTGTCGTGGAGCGATCGAAGAAGCGCTTCGTCTTCTTCGGAAATGCCACCCGCTTTTTCGATCAGGTCCACCGCCTTCTCCGAGCCAACCCGACACGGCACACATTTTCCGCAAGACTCGTTTCGAAAGAAACGCGTCACGGAAAGGCCGACGTCCAGCAGGCTCCGGCCTTCCGCCACGTAGATCGCGGCGCCCGAACCGAGCATGGTCCCAGCACGGGCCAACGCATCGAAATCGAGTTCCAGGCCCAGCGCTTCGGGGCCAAGGAAGTTGCTGGAGGCGCCTCCCGGCGCGATCGCCATCAGCTCTCCGCCGTCCTTCATTCCCCCGTGGCGTTCGAGCAGTTCGCCAAGCGTCGTCCCAATCGGAACGAGCGACACGCCGGGATTCGCGACGTCACCGCTCGTTGACATGAACTTGTGACCCGAGAACGATCCACGGCCCAACCCGTGCCACCAGTCCGCCCCGTGCGCGACGATGCCCACAGCATGCACGAGCGTTTCGACATTGTTGATGAGGGTCGGAAGCTGATAGAGCCCCGCGTTACCCGGAAAGGGTGGCTTGTTGCGTGGTTCGCCGCGACGATCCTCGATGCATTCTAGAAGCGCCGTCTCCTCACCGAGGATATACCCACCGGGCGATACGAATATGTCGACATCGAATGAAAAGTCGCTGCCAAACACGTTCTCGCCGAGGGCGCCTAGCGACCTGGCGCGGTCGATCTCTGCGGCAAGACGGCGTCGCTCGGGCTCGTATTCGTGACGAATAAAAACCGTGCCACGCCGAGCGCCCACGCAATACGCGGCAATCGCCAGGCCCTCGATCAAGAGATGGGGAAGGTCGTGTATGAGTTCGCGATCCTTGAAGGTCCCCGGCTCGCTCTCATCAGCATTGCAGATCACATGCTTCGAGGAGGCCGACTCGGCGGCGACCAGGGACCATTTGCGGGCCGTCGGAAACCCGGCTCCGCCCATCCCCCGAAGCCCAGCCGCTTCAAGCTGCTCGGTCGGGGCTGTACGGGATCCGCTAAGAACCTCGCGCAGCACACGATACGCATCAGCATCAGCGTCCGAAGAATTCGCAGCATTCGAACAGTACGGATCCGCAGACGGCCATGAACGAACGGTTCGAGAAGTCGGTTCCCGCGCACGCGTGCTGACACATTGCTCGACCGCGGCTCGATCGGACGCGTCCACGATTGAATGCCCCACCGCGGCTGCGGGCGCCCGATCGCAGCGTCCGAGACACGAAGTTTCGCTCACGACGACGTCGTCACGGTCCGCTGCCCACGCTCGAAGTGAGCTGAGGGCGTCACCGGAACCCGCGAGACGACACGACAGATCTCGGCAGACGCTGACCTGCGTGCCCGCCGGCGGCACACGCCGAAAATGAGGATAGAACGTCGAGACACTCTCGAGTCGATGCAGCGGCAGCCGAAGTCGCACGGCCAGTGCCTCGAGACCTTCGCGCGAGAGCCAGCCGTCGACTTCCTGCAGTTCAAGAAGCTCACGAACAATTTCACCCAATCGTCTACTCCTGGCGCAGAACCGAGAAGTCTAACTCACCGTGGGGTCGACCCCATGCCGCTCGACGTCCTAAGCTCCGGCCATCATGAATCAAGCGCAGCCGGAAGACGGCCTATTTCGTGTCATCGAAGACCACGAAGACGATGACGCCACGCAATATCTCCCCACGCGTTTTGCCGGGGGGCCTTGGAACCCCTCTCATCAACACGGGGGCGCGGTCGCCGGGTTGCTCACGCGTTCACTACACCGAATCGAGTCACCGATCCCAATGTGGCTCGCACGCATCACGGTCGAAATGTTTCGCGGCGTTCCCATGACGCCACTGCATATCGAAACGCGCACCCTCAGAGCCGGACGACGCATCCAAAGCATCGAGGCCAACCTCTTCGACAAAGAGACCCTGGTCGCGCGTGCAACCGGGCTCCGCGTCCGATGGGAACCGTCGCTTTCCGCCATCAAGACGCCTGAGGTCCTCGACCCTAGCGTCGGAAGACCTCCAGAGGGCGAGGTCCCCCCGCACCGCGTTCCGGAGGGCTTCCAGATCCCGCCGGGTTTCATCAACGCCGTCGATTTCGTGCGCGAAGATTCCACGGGTCCCGGGGAGCCTGCCCATGTCTGGGCTCGGCTGCGATGCAGTCTGGTCGAGGGTCAAGAAACCGCACCCATCGTGCGCCTGGCAACCCTCGCCGATTTCGCCAGCGCAACCGGCAATCAGATGGATTACACGAAATACACGTCGATCAACCCGGACCTAACGATCCACGCACTTCGAGAACCTCGGTCCCATTGGATCGGCATTCGAGGGTCCACCCTGCGAGCCGGGGACGGCATCGGCCAGAGTGCAGCAACGCTCTACGATCTCGACGGCCCGATTGCGAACGTCCAGGCGAGCCTGTTGCTGGACC
>JAQBEG010000830.1:0-2658 GCA_032123985.1 Deltaproteobacteria bacterium | reverse complement strand
AGAATGTCATGAGGCGCAGCAGGGCTGGATCGCCGACTGGCTCGTGCAGCGGAACCCGCGGGGTGTGCGCATCAGCCGTCCCCGGCAGATCTACACCGGCGAGAGCCTGCGGGAATGCGTGCCGCTAGAAGAGCGCATTAGCGGCTGAAGCGTCCGCGAAACGCCGCGCCAGCAAATAATGCACAAACTACTGACATCAGACAAATAATCTGACAAATCGACCATAGTGTTTGGTATATTGCCACGTGTCGTTTATCACACTGTGGTGCGGCAGTTCTTTTTTATAACCCGCAGCCGAGATCCCCCAATGAAGCTCAGTCACATGCTCCCCCTCCTCGCAGCGCTCGCGTTTCTCACGCCTCTCAGCGCCAGCGCGCTCTCGTTCACCGGGGACAGCCTGCACGGCTCGATCGGTGAGTTGACTATCGTGGACAACGGCGGCGGCTACTCGACGGTGACCTGGTCCCTCGACACGACCAACTTCGACGACGCCGATGCGATCGCGACCGGCCACACCCTCTTGACCGACGTCGCATTCAAGATCTCCGGCATGACGAGCGTGGTGCTCGCGACGTCCTCGGATGGGGTTCTCTACTACCCCTCGAACATTAGCTCGGGCGGCTGCAATACCATTATAAGCAACGCCGGCTTCGCTTGTCTCGACCTCGAAAAGCCGGTCCTGGCCACTTACACTCACACGATCTCCTACTCGTTCATCGTCGGGGGCGACCTCGACCTCAGCGACGCCTCATTCCGCGGCAAATACGGAGAAGACAGCGGATGGGTCATATCCGAGAACGGCGCAAGCGCGCCCGTCCCGGAGCCCTCGGCCGCCCTGCTCTTCATGGCGGGTATCCTCGCCGTCGGCAGGCGCTCGATCCGGAGCTGAAGTTCGCACCGACCGAGGCCTCGGATTGTTCGCACCGACCGAGGTCTCGGATTGATTGCCAAGGCCAGTCTATTCGAGAGAATCGGCGCCCCGATTCATGCACCAAGCCCGCGCTCTCCTTGAGATCGGGGGCGAGAGTCGGGCGCCGAGCGCGATCGGAATCCGCGCGACGTGCTCGCCGATCCTCCTTGTAGTCGATCCCCGGGTGCCACGAAAACGGCTCGTAATGGACTCCAGGAGGTCGCGGCTTCAAATAAAGTGCTTCCATGTCCTCGAATTCGGCTTTCCTCATGTTTGGCATCGTGCTGGCGCTGCTGGTCGCGTAGCCGATCCCAGCCGAAGCGGAGGAACTGCTCGCGGAGAAGTATTTGGCCGCCGCTTGGAGGCAGGCCAAAGAGGGTTCCGGTGGGCGAACCAAGGCTCACCATTATTCTCATCGCCGACGTCGGTCGATTTGGCACAAACGTTCCAATCCCTTGCCGAGGCATCGGAAGGCTTGCAAGCGACTTCGTGAGAAGAATGCGCCTCGAGCGGCCGTGGATCGCGAACTGGATAGCGATGGCGATTGCCTCTCCGACCGAGAGGAGCAGAGTCGTATCTGGGAGGGAGGCTTCCTACCCGGTCGGATCCTGACCAGCGAAGTCGTCGTGCCAGAGCCGCCCCCGTTCATTCACGACGTCGAACTCGCGGACGTGGACGGCGATGGAGATGATGACTTCATTCGACTCCTCGATGGAAAGATTACGATCGAGCCTGCAACGGCATCGAGAAGTGGACTCGAGGCTCCTCGCGTCCTGGTGGAGGAAGTCACAGGGCTAGTCTTCAATGTGTTCGATGTCGACGACGACGGCGATCTCGATCTGATGACGAGCTCGCCCGCGAGACGGGCGTTCGTCTGGTTCCCACAACTCGAGGACCCGCTTGTCTTCGGCTCTGAGCGAGTGATCCCATACAATTTGAATACGAATACGGGCTCGGGCGTCCAATTGATTCGCTGGGCCGACATCTACCTGACCCAAATCGCCGCACGGGCAACCGGTGCATCGACTCGGATCCAGACTGGGACGTGGGTAGCCTACCTTCCAGAACAAGGATGAGAGTCTCTGCGATCGAGTGCCCAAGGGTCAGGAGCACATGAAGCAGATTTGCAAGGGTCACTTCGTGCCCTCCGATCAAGGCACGCCGGAGCAATACGCCATGGCGATTGACTAGATAATGAACTTCATGCTCCAGAGTTCCTACGTGGTGGTCGACATCGACGACGACGGCGACCTCGACATCGTCGCAAATTCGACGCATGGCCCGTTCTGGCTGCACAGAAACAACGATGTCACGAGCAATTCGATTCAATTCCAGCTGCGCGACGGCACGGGAAACAGCCATTGCGTCGGCTGCCACGTGACGATTCGACCGGTGGGCGACCGCAGCACGCCCCAGACCCGTGAGATCAAGTCCGGCGGCGGTTTTCTATCATTTGACGCACCGATGGTCCACTTTGGCCTCGACATGACCGAGGAGATTGCCGAGGTCGAGGCGCGCTGGTCAACCGCAGAAGAAACTGTGCTCCGATGCCCGCTCCCCGCCAACGCGAGCTACACGATCAATCGAAACTAACAAAATGGACTAGCCTTTCACGATGCCCCAGGAAACCGCCACCTCGTTCCCGCGCGCCGTTATGCGCCCCGCCGCCACAGTCATGCTCGTCCGCGACGCCTCTTCCGGAGTCGAAGTCTTCCTGATGAAGCGAAGCGCGCACGGTATGTTCGGCG
>JAQBEG010000829.1:0-4948 GCA_032123985.1 Deltaproteobacteria bacterium | reverse complement strand
GGCACTTCCTGGCACCTCATGGCACTACGAGACCGAACCAAGAAATTAGAATAGCTGTTCGATATCAGCATGTTACGCGATTTCATGAACAGCCTCCGAAGCTGGGGGGAGCTGCGAGTGATCAGTGAGCAGCGAGTACGGGCGCAGCCCGCGCGCTCCAACTCGAGAAAGCTGGCGCAGCGGCCCTGTCATCCGCGTTCGAACCGCGCCCGGGTCACCATTTGTTCTCGCGTACCTGGCCGACTCGCACATGCGAGCGTTGCGCATCGGGTCACCGAACCAGACCGAACCAGCAGATCTCAGGTTGGTCGTTGAGTTGAGGTCGAGTGTGGCCGATAGTCGCGAGGGTGAGGATTCGACTGGCAAAGAGATCCGCCTCGCGCTTTGTAGTGGCGACGGCGACGCTACTCGCCCTGGGATTCACCGGGGTCGAGAATGGCGTCGTCCTGTGCATTGGCGACGACGGCCATGTTGCCGTTGAGGCTGTCGGACCGGAGGGATGCGTCGAGGTCGAGGAGGCTGCGTCTGACGCAGCATCCATCGTCGAAATACCGACCTCTTTCTCTCACTGCGGCCCCTGTGTCGATGTGGCGCTTACGGCGTCATCGACCACCGGGGCCACGTCGGTCGCGAAGCGAACCGGAACCTCACCGGCGGTGATCGCCATCGCTATATCCAGGCTGCCGATCTCGCATCTGCGTGCCACAATCCCCGCCCATCACGTCACTCCATTCATCTCCGAGAAGTCGTACACGGTCGTCATCCGCTGTTGAGCCCCTCGGCGCGTTCCGCGTCGTAACCCACATCTCAATTACCTGATTGGGTTTGCGCTCCCACTGCGGGAGCGGGCTCGCGCGTGGCTTTGGCTATGCGCCCGGAGAGAGACCATGTTTTCCAATGAGAGAATTCAGCGCATGCGATGCGCTGCTGTCACCGCTGTATTGGTGACCTTGCTCGGGACCAGTCCGAGCATTGCCGACGACGGTGGAACGCAAAGCAGGCCCGACACCCGGGCAAGTCCTGTAGCGATGAACCAGGGTGAGCCACCACAGGGCAGACTCGCGCTGGGCGACGCGCTCGCGCTCGCGCTTGAGCGAAGTCCCGACCTCGCGTCTTTCTCCTGGGAGATCAAAGCGCGGGAGGCGCGAGCGCTGCAAGTGGGCCTCCTGCCGAATCCCACACTCTCAGCCGAGGTCGAGAACATCGGGGGATCGGGACAGCGTGAGGGCGTCGAGTCCGCTGAGACCACGCTGTTGCTCAGCCAGTTGATCGAACTCGGCGGGAAGCGCAGCAAGCGCAGGTCCCTAGGTGGTTTGGAGGCCAAGGTCGCGGAATGGGAGTACGAGGCCGCGCGCCTCGCGGTTGTTGCTGAGACCACGACTGCATTCGTGGATGCGCTGGCCCGACAAGGTGCGGTCACCCTGGCGGAACAGCAGATCCGTCTTGCCGAGGATGTACTGCGTGCCGTCCAGGCGCAGGTACGCGCGGGTGCTGTCTCGGGTGCGGAGATCCCGCGTGCCGAAGTCGAGGTCACGAAGCAACAGATCGAGCACAGGCTGCGGAAGCGTTCGCTTCGCTCGGCATACGTCAGGCTCGCGACCGCATGGGGCGCGAATGAACCCACGTTCTCCGTTCTCGAAGGGGACCTGGGTGCCGTCTCAGCGATCCCATCTGAAGCCGAGCTTGTGCGACGGATGGCAACAACCCCGGAGCTGGCGCGTTGGCAGGCCGAGGTCACGAAGCGCCGGGCTGCGATCGAGTTGGAGGACGCCCAGCGGATACCGAATTTGACCCTTGGTCTGGGGCCACGTCACTTCAACGATTCGAATGATTGGGCCCTCGTCGTTGGAGTACAGGTGCCCTTGCCTGTCTTCGACCGAAACCAAGGTGCCCGACGGGAGTCTAGGAACCAGCTCTTGAAATCCCGAGAAGACAAGCGAAGTGCGGAGCTTCGGCTCCGACGCGCGCTTGCGAGGTTCTATCAAGGACTGGCGAGCGCCTACGAAGAGGTCACGGCGCTGCGGGATCAAGCCATTCCACAAGCCGAGCAAGCCTACGAAGCGACGAAAGCCGCTCAAAGGCAAGGGGCGCTTCGGTTTACGGAGGTGCTCGATGCCCAGCGCTCCCTGTTCGCACTCCGTACTCAGTTGGTGGAGGCCCTGGCGTCCTACCACCTCTCCCGAGCACAGACCGAGGCTCTGATCGGTGGCCCGCTCGCGGCGGAAAAGGACTCAACATGATGACGAGACAACAACGTGAAGGCAGAACGACAGCAGCGCTCTATGTGCCCGCTCTCATCCTCGCTTGTTTTATGGGGTTGGGTGGGCTGGCGTGCAACTCGGGTGTTGAGGGTGGGGCACACGGCGATGTCGCCCGCGAGCACTCGGAGGAGGGTGAGACTGAAGAGCACCATGAGGACGAGGCCGTTTCACTCACCGCCGCTGAAATTGAGGAGTTCGATCTTCGCGTAGCGCCCGCTGGCAAGGCGACCATCCAGCAGAAGATCGAGCTTCCGGGCGTGGTCCGGGCCAACGAGGATCGCCTTGCGCACATCGTCCCCCGGTTCGCGGGAATCGTGACCGAGGTCCGCAAGCGGATTGGTGACACGGTGAAGAGCGGAGAGACCCTTGCCACGATCGAAAGCAGCCGGAGCCTATCACCGTATGCGCTCAAGACGCTGCTCGATGGCGTCATCATCGAGAAGCATGTGACACGAGGCGAAGCGGTGACGCCAGATTCGCAGGCTTTCGTCGTGGCGGACCTCGGATCGGTCTGGATCGACCTGAGCGTCTATCAACGCGATCTCACTCGCATCCGCCCGGGACAGCTTGCCCAGGTCATCGCGGGCCACGATCTCCCGGACGCTCAAGGCGTTGTGTCTTATGTGACGCCAGTCGTGGATGAAGCGACGCGAACGGCTACCGCCCGGATCGTGCTCGACAATCCCGAAGGGTTCTGGCGTCCGGGCATGTTCGCCACTGCCGAGGTGACGGTGGAGAGCTCGGAAGTCGAGATTGCCGTTCCAGTCGCCGCTCTCCACTCACTCGATGACAAGACGGTTGTGTTCGTACGAGCCAGCACAGGATTTCGGACTAGACCCGTGACCACTGGGAGGCGTGACATGCAATGGGCGGAGATCCGCGAGGGTCTTGCTGCTGGAGAACAGGTTGTTGTCCACGGTGGATTCACTGTGAAGTCTGAGTTGCTCCGCAGTGAGTTCGGCGGCGGGCACGGGCACTAAGGGAATCGTATTCATGAATTATCTAGTGAACTTCTCGCTCCAAAACCGGCTACTGGCGTTCGTCCTCGGAATGATTGTGGTTGCAGCGGGGTACTGGAGCTATCGCGAGTTGCCGGTCGATGCCTTTCCCGATGTCTCCCCGTCCCTGGTTCAGGTCTTCACAGAGACGGAGGGGCTGGCCCCCGAAGAAGTCGAGAAGTACGTGACCTATCCCGTCGAGGTCGCAATGAATGGACTTCCGGGGGTCGAGCGAATTCGCTCCGTGTCCAACTTCGGCCTCTCGGTGGTCAACGTCTACTTCGAGGACGGCACCGATGTCTACTTCGCCCGCCAGCTCGTGAACGAACGGTTGCAGGAGGCGAGGGAGAAGATTCCCGCCATCTTCGGTGATCCGACGCTTGGGCCGATCTCGACAGGGATGGGTTTGGTGCTCTTCTATTACCTCGCGGACGAAACGGGTGGGCGGTCGCTGGAGGAGCTTCGGACGATTCAAGACTGGTTTGTGAAGCGCCAGCTACAAACCGTTCCCGGCGTCACGGAGATATTGGGAATCGGGGGTCATGAGAAGCAGTTTCAGGTGGAGGTGCATCCCGAGAACCTGCTCCGGTACGGCTTGACCGTGGCAGATGTGATCGAGCGTATTCGTGCGAACAACCTGAACGTCGGGGCGCAATTCATCGAACGCAATGCCGAGGAGATCGTCATCCGGTCGGTAGGGCTCGCAGAGACCGAAGCCGACCTTGAGGGCATCGTGTTGAAGACGGAGGGCGGCATTCCTGTCTATGTGCGGGACGTGGCGGACGTGGGGGTGGGTGGTGCAGTCCGGCGTGGCTTGCAGACCAGAAATGGCGTCGAGGAAGTTGTAGCTGGAATGGTCGTGAAGCTTTACGGCGAGAACTCTTCCACCGTGATCGCGAAGGTCGAGGAGAAGATCGAGGAGATCAATCAGAGTCTTCCAGCGGGCGTGCGGATGGTGCCCTACTACGAGCAGAAGAGTTTGGTCGAGGCGTGCATTGCCACGGTTCAAAACGCTCTGGTCCAGGGCGTGGCTGTGGTGGCGGTTGTCGTCTTCGTCTTTCTGGGCGGCATCCGTCCAGGGTTGGTTGTTTCGCTGGCGATTCCCTTCTCCGTTCTCTTCGCGGCCCTGTGGATGGGATACCTCGGCATGTCGGCGAACCTCATGTCACTCGGGGGGCTCGCGATTGCGGTCGGGATGCTCGTTGATGGGGCCATCGTGATCGTCGAGAACGTGGATCGGAGGCTGCGAAGTGGCGAGGGCGTAGGAGCAAAGATGCGCTTGGTGGGCGAGGCGTGCGGGGAGGTCGTGCGACCCATCGCATTCGCGACGTTGATCGTCGTCACCGTCTTCGCGCCGCTGTTCACACTTCAGGGGGTGGAGGGCAAGACCTTTCGGCCTCTCGCCTATACCGTCTCGTTGGCGATGCTTGGTGCGCTCGTCTTCGCTCTGGTTCTGGCTCCGGGCCTTGCATCCGTGCTCCTGCGGACTCCAACTGTTTCTTCGAATCCAGAGGAAGGAAGGATGGCGAGCATTGTCCGGGGATACCGTCGGGTGCTTGCGATTTTCGTAGGGCGACGGTGGCTGGCGGTTGCTCTCGCCGGTGGCCTTCTGGTTCTGGGCGGTGCGCTGCTGCCACTTCTCGGCTCGGAATTCACACCCAGGCTGCAAGAGGGGACGATGGTCGTTCG
>JAQBEG010000828.1:0-5264 GCA_032123985.1 Deltaproteobacteria bacterium | reverse complement strand
GCATGATCGGCGTCGACTTCGACGAAGATCGTTGCTTCGGGATTTGACAGATCGACGCGCCCCGCGCCCGGCCGTAGCGCCTCGCCGAGATCTCGTTCGATGTCTGGCGAGCGAAGCGGGACTTCGTTGCGATCTCCCACGCGACGCGCACGGATGGCGTAGCGTCGGTCGCGCACGAAGGGCTCGCCGAATTCGCGACCCGCGCGGACCACGTCTTCGAGCGAGGACCATTCCTCGACGTGTGTGACGGACACGGATTCGATCCCGAAAACCCGAGCCAGCCGCGTAGAAATTTCCTCATCACTCGGTCCAGGACCCGGTTCGAATTCGACGAAAATGCGATTTCGGTCACGCTTGACGCGCGCCTTGCGCCCGCTGGCTTTGATGGACGCCCGCAGATTTTCGATGAGTCGCGAAGTCATCCGGCGTCGCGTTGCGTCGCCCTTGGTCGTCAGGTCGCCGCTGAACCGAAGTAGCACCACCCGCGTAGCGGCCGCCGGGCTGGTCGTCTTGGTTTGCTCGCTACTCAACGGGAACTCCGCTCGAGACGCTCACTTGCGTCATCGGGGCCAAAGCCTCGCGCAGGCCACCAATTGACGGCCTGAATCGCGGCCGCGATCGCGAAAAAAACATGGTAGACCAGCATTCGGTCCCGCGTCGTTTCGAGGGCTAGTTCGAGACCGAAACCGGCGCTGAGGGGGACGATCGCGGCGACCACTCCGACGCTCACAGCCGCAGCGACAAGAATTCGCGCCGGCGACTCGACCGGTGTCAGCTTGAACAGGACATGGGTGTCTGCCATGCCGAATCCGGCGGACAGGATCGCATAGAGAAAGAAGAAGAGCAGTGCGCCGAGGAACGCGCTCTCACCGCTCATCGACACACCGATCAGCGACAGGATCAAGACCGCCATTCCAATCGAAGTTCCTCGAAACACGATCGCAGCACCGCGACGATCAATGATGCGACCCCAAAAATAGAGCGATACGAGGCCACCAGCGAAGTTCGCAATCGTCGTTGCAAGCAGCTGTGCCTCCGTGAATCCGACCTCGCGGCGCAGCATCACTAGTGAAAAGGGGAGAACGGAGGCCCGGAGCGCCTGTCCGGTCGATACGGTCAGCATCAGTTGGCGCAGCTGCGGACTGCTGCGAATCAGCTTGAAAGCCTCGCGAACACGGATCCCCTGACCTGTCAGTTCGCTCTGCTCCGGCATTCGGGAAATCAGCAGGAATCGAACCACGCCGAGCGCGAAGACCACGCCGAACAGCGGCGCAAAATCGCCCGGGGAACGCGAGAGCCAGAAGGCTGCAGCGAGATAGAAGAGAATGAGGCTGAGATGCCAACCCGAGCGAAGAATGCTGAAGAAGCGACCGATTCGGGCCGGGTCGACGTATGCGCGCAGCATTGGAAACCAGACCGTGTTGGAAATACTGATGCCGGCCGAGGCGATTGCGAGTGAGGCGAGCGCGATCCATGCGGGTCTTCCATCACCCGCCTGCGCGGCCTCGCGAAGAGGCGTGAACGCGAGCAGGGGAAGCATCCCGGCGACCGCGAGAAGATGTCCGCGAGTCAGGATCTTGCGCTTCGGAATTCGCGCGACACGACGCAGGGTCGGGAGCTGAAGCAGGCTCGCCCCGGTTTTGATCGCGCTCTGACCCCCGACCACCGATTCGCCAGCGCCGAGTGCCAGCAGAGCGAGTGTGGGGAGATGCTCGCTTAGCGCGAGCGCAAAGGCGTTTCCGGCGGGGTGACTCACGATCGCGAGACGCCGCCCGAGCGCGCGATCCGCGTCGCTGAGCGTTTCGACGGAAGGACCTCGCGCGGAGTCGTCGCGCACTTTGGTCCCAGTCATTGGTGACTCCCCTAAATCACCGTGGCCCATGCAAGGAGGTTGGGTGATGCGGCATCATACCCGGCGATGATTCGCATGCGACTCTATCGGCTTCTGATGGGGACCCTCGGTGTGGCCGCCCTGGTTTTCGGGATCGGTCTGGTCGTGTCGTTCTTTATGTACCAGCGGCCCAATTCCGTTCCCGCGATTCCGACGGGCCCGATAGGACATTATTTCGTCGCGTTTACCGGCTGTGCCTTGATGGGTTGGGCGGGCGGTTTGATCGGGGCTGCGCGGGACCCGCTCTCCTCTCGTTCAGTGGGGACGATGACAGCCTTCGTGATTGCCTTGATGGCCTTCATTCGGATGGTTGCCTGGTTCGTTGGCGACTACTGGATCTGGCTCGGGGATCTGCCTCGTAGCGAAGCCAGCGCTTTGCTGTTGGTCGCGCTCGCGCTCGTCTGGCTGCGGCCGACCGTCGCTGAGAGCTGTGGCGAACCGGCTGCGTCCGGGGAAAGGAATTCGTCTTGATTCTGCGGGGACTCGCAACGCTGGTCTTGATCGCGCTCTTTGCCCTGAACCTGGTTCTGCCGACCAGTTCGTTGAGTCGCCGTGGCTCGGACGAAAATGTGCGGGAGGACGTCGCGAGTCAGTTGTTGATTGGCAAGAAACTTCCGCCGCTCGAACTCGTTGGACTCGATGGGCGGGCCTATACGCGTGAAGACCTGCTCGGTCATCGGGTCCTGCTCACATTCGAACGCAGCGTGGACTGGTGACCGTATACGAAGGCGCGGCTCGTGGAGCTGCGGGAAGCATTTGTCAAGACGCCAGACCTGCGAATCGTGTGGGTGATGTCCGACGCACAGATCAACGACCGCAGTCGGACCTTCATCGATGAACTCGGGCTGGCAGACCGGATCCTCTTTCTAGCTGATCCAAAGAGTCAGCTGATTCGAGAACTCGGAATATTGAAGGGCGATCCAGAGAGCATCGAGGTAGGGGTTCCGCACCCCACGACGCTCGTTCTGGACAGGACCGGAACGGTGCAGTTCCTGGACGTGCGTGAGAACTACCACTTCTGGCTCGACCCGACGGCTATGACGGAAGTCCTCGCGCGACTGAAATAGGCGTGTTTATGGTCACAGTTTTTTAGGATTGACCCGACGATCAGCGAAATATTGAGATGAGTGACGCCGTGACTCGTTGTCACGGTTGCAGGACCCGCCGGGAGCCTCCATTATCTCGCTCGAATCCCGGGCGACGCGCCGGGGTGACCGAGAGACGAGAGCGAGTTTCGAGTCCATAATTTTTGAACCGAATGCGACCAGGTATTCCAGGTATTTAAAGAAGAGCGATGAGACGGTCGGCCGCGTTATTGGCGCGGACCGAAGTTCGTCGTGGAGGCAATGACGGAATCATGATGCGACGAATTTTTACTTCGGCTGACTTGCGATGGGTAGCAATTTTTCTCGCGGTGCTGCTGGCCTTCGCGGTCGGATGCGCCTCGACCCCCGAACCCGTAGAAGAAGAGGTCATCGTAGAAACCGAGTTCGATGACGCTTCGATGGGTTCCCGGTCGGAAGTCGAGGACGTAGAGGTCGCAGTGATCTCGCTCAACATCGCCCCGGTCTACTTCGATTTCGACCGGTCCGATATTCGCTCGAAATTCGCACCGATCCTGCGTGCCGCAGCGGCGGAACTCGTAGATCTCGGTGCGACGGTCGTGATCGAGGGACATACCGATGATCGTGGATCCGACGACTACAACATCGCCCTCGGGGAACGCCGAGCCGGTGCAGTCCGCAAGTACCTCTACAATCTGGGCGTCCCGATGGCCCAGATGAGTATCGTCAGCTACGGCGAAGGGAAGCCGGCGGTGAGCGGTACAGGTGAAAACGCCTGGGCCCTGAACCGTCGGGCCAACTTCCGGGTTCGCTGAGCGACAGACAACCTCGATCGCGGCGACTACCGCCTTAAGACCCCGCGTTAAAGCCCGTGGTCGAGATCGACGGAATTTGGAGCCGGTAAGCGCCTTTGTGCGCTTATCGGCTTCTTCGTTTTCTATGCTCGAACGGTCGAACTCGCTTGGCTGCGCGATGAACGCGGTGATAACGTAGGAAGCCGCTCGGTCGAACCGCGCCCGGCGAACTCGCACGCAACCAACAAGATGGAGATCCCCCATGCCCCTTCACGGTGGAAAACTTGCAGCCAAGGCACTCAAGGAGGCGGGCGTAGAAGTCATTTTTACTCTCTCCGGCGGCCATATCATGCCGCTTTATGACGGGTGCATCGACGAGGGAATCAAGATCGTCGATGTGCGTCATGAACAGGCTGCAGTGCATGCGGCCGACTCCTGGGCGCGCTGTAATCCGGGCAAGATCGGTGTTGCGGCGATTACGGCCGGCCCTGGCGTGACGGACGGCGTAACCGGGATTGCCAATGCCTGGCGTGCGAATTCTCCGATTCTCATTTTCGGCGGTCAGGGACCCTTCGAGAATCTGCGTCGTGGCTCTCTGCAGGAGATGGATCATCTCGGCGTGGTTCGCCCGATCACGAAATACTGTGATGCGGTCTACGAGACCAAGCGGATTCCGGAGTACATCGAACTTGCGATCCGTCATGCCGTCTCCGGAATTCCTGGCCCGGCCTACCTCGAGATTCCGATGGACATCTTCATGGCTGCCGTGCCGGACGACGTGGAGGTGCACATCCCAAGGATTCGAACCGAGCCGCCGAGATTGTCGCCCGATCGTGTCGAGGTCAGCAACGCGATCGACGTGCTTCGCGCTGCCGAACGTCCGATGCTGATGGCCGGAACGAGCGTCAAATGGTCAAGGGCTGCCCCGGAGATGAACCGCTTCATCGCCGAGACCCACATTCCCACTTTCACGAACGGTATGGGCCGCGGCAGCGTTCCGCCGGACTCGCCCGAGTTTCTGAACCGTTCGCGTCGAGACGCGCTCTCGAAGATCGACTGCATCATCCTGGCCGGTACGCTGCTCGATTTCCGAATGCGTTTCGGCCAGACCATTCCGGCGGATGCGAAGATCATCCAGCTCGACATGGATGCGACGCTGATCGGCCAGAACCGCCAGACCGACGTGCCGTTGGTGGGGAATCTCGGCTGTTCCTTCGAGCTGATGCTCGACGAGATGAAGAGCCGAAGCGTCCACCTCGACTTCTCGTCCTGGCGCGACGAACTGCGCAAGATCGAAGTCGAAGCCGAGAAGAAGGTCGAGGCCAAGCTGAATAGCGATGAGGTCCCGATCGATCCCCAGCGGATGTGTCGCGAGATTCGCGATTGGCTCGCCACGTATGATGCGCCAATCGTGATCGGCGATGGTGGCGATATCGTGGCGACCGCAGCCAAGATCCTGCCGGTGCGAGGAGAGGGTGCGTGGATGGATCCGGGGCCGCTCGGCACGCTCGGTGT
>JAQBEG010000827.1:0-3757 GCA_032123985.1 Deltaproteobacteria bacterium | reverse complement strand
CCAACTCCAGCCCCCGTAGAAGACAAAGCTGCTGCTGCTGCATCCTGCTTGTTACTAGTGCTATTGTTGGGACTCTTGAAGAACGGATCAAAGTCTGGTACATCAAAGGACATGTCCAACTTGGCCGTGGTTAACGGAGCCGGATCGCTCGTTATCGAGAAGCCCTCGCCGTGGCCGAGACCGCCATCAGTGCCTGACGACATATTGGCCCCCGAAATTCTCGCGCAGCCGTTTCGACCTGGACCGATTCGCGCGATGAACGCGCTTGGTCGCGGTCTCGCGCGATTCGGCGCGGTCCCGATTTCGTTGGCCGACGACGAGCTGATGCAGACTGCCAGCAAACGAACGGGGCTCTCCGATTATGGTCCGGATAGTTTTCGTCCCGGGCTCGCCAAGCTCATGCAATCGATCGAGGCGGACGGGCGCCTTACGCTCTTTGGTCGTTATTTCGCGCGCCGCCAGATGATCGAGTTGCTGTCCCAGCGGCTGCAGCTGGTTGACTACCGAAAGCAACATCCATCGATCGCCAACGAAGTCATTCGACGCCCACTTTTCATCCTCGGGCTGCCGCGCACCGGCACGACGCTTCTCTATGGCTTGCTGGCGGAGGACCCGTCCAATCGGGCGCCGCTGTCCTGGGAACTCGACGATCCCTGTCCTCCCGCCGAGACCGAGACCTATCTGACGGACTCGCGCATCGAGCGTACGCAGAAACGCTTCGATCTGGTCGAGAATCTCGCGCCCGGCTTTCAGGCGATCCATCCCGTTGGTGCTCTGATGCCGCAGGAATGCATTGTCACCACGGCTACTGAATTCATGAGCATCCGCTTCGAGATGTCCTTTGATGTCGAGTCCTACGACGAGTGGCTACTTCGGCAAGACATGACGGCCACCTATGAACACCATCGCCGCTTCCTCCAACATATGCAGTCGCGCCACATGGTGGAACGCTGGATCTTGAAATCCCCCCGGCCATCTGGGGCCTATCGACACTCTCTTCGAGACCTACCCCGATGCGAGGGTCGTCCAGACGCATCGCGACCCCATTCGAGTCATCCCGTCGGTCGCGAATCTCGAGTACACGATGCGATTGGTCGCCTCGGATCATGTCGATCCCACCCGGGTTGGCAGACAGATGATGCATGTCTGGTCGACTCTTCTTGAGCAAGGCATGAAGGCACGGGCACGGCATCCCGAACGGGAAGGCCAGATTCTCGACCTGTCGATGAGGGAGGTCGTGAGTGATCCGATCGTCTGTGTGGAGAAGATCTACGAACATTTCGATCTCGAGCTGTCCAGAGAGGCGCGTGCCAGAATGCTCCGGTATCTAGAGCTGCATCCAAAGGACGAATTCGGCATTCATCGCTACAGCCTCGAGGCCTTTGGCCTCGAGGAGGAGGAGGCCGTGAGTGCAACCTTCAAGGGCTATCGAGAGCGATTCGGAATCGAAAGCGAGCCCTTCGCCTAACTATTCGGCAAGCCTTTCGGCACGGCCTGCTTCGGATCTACGGTTTTTTCAGCTTGAAGACGCGTAGCAGCGCCGCGTCGTGCAGACGCGCTGGCAACAGGCCCAGCAGCACGGACTGGATCCTCACGGAGAAGGGCGCGTAGTAGCGCTCCTTCGGTCGCCGCGCGTTGGCTGCACGCAAGATCACGCTGGCTACGTCGTCGGGCGAGAGCGAGTCTTCCAGATTCTTCTTCGCGAGTTCGTCGAGATCGAGCATCAACTGGCGATAAAGGTTCGTCGGGTCTTCACGTAGGAATTGGGCCTCTTCGCGAGCGTTGTCGAAGACGGCCGTATCAACGAAGCCCGGGATGACGAGTGAGAGCTTGATGCCAAAGGGTGCTAATTCGAGTCGCAGAGCCTCCGTCGCAAGATGCAAACCGATTTTGGTCGCGGCGTAGGGAATCGCGAGCGGTGCCGGAATCAAGCCCGCCACCGAGCCTATGTTGACGATCAGGCCGCCCCCTTGCGCTCGCATTTGAGGCGTCACTGATCCAATCATCTGCAGTGCAGAGAACAGGTTGACGTCGAAGAGGTGGCGAAGTTCCTGGCGAGTGATCTGTTCGATCGCCCGCCCCGGGCTGTAGCCAGCGTTATTGACGAGCAGATCGATTCGACCGAGGCGAAGGAGAGCTTGTTTCGCAGCGGCCTCGGTGGCCTGATCGTCGGCTAGGTCGGCCACGATCGGGATCGCCCGCCCGCCCGCTTTCTCGATTTCCAGGGCGATGGTTTCGAGGCGATCCTTTCGGCGCGCGATGATCGCGACGTCGAAGCCATTCCTGGCGAGCTTTCGAGCGGTCGCTTCGCCGATTCCGGAAGATGCGCCCGTCACGATCGCGGTACGTTGAGTCTTCGACGCGGTTGTGCTTGCCATGGCGCGAAGATCGGTGATCCGCGCTGATCTTCAAGGCGCATTAGGGTGATTGTTAGACGCTGACTGGTTCCGGGTTGGGCGAAGCGATGTGGTTCTAGGCACTCAGCCGACCCATCTGGTGGCCTCGCCGATGGTCGCGACCTCTTCCATCACGTGGAGTATCTTCCTTTCGTTGGGTCGAGTTCGCGGCTCGGACTTTGGAGGTGGAACGATGGCGACCGCAATCGAACTGGAAAGCGATTCTCTCAGTACGCTCGTCGTCGCGACCGACTTTTCGGAAACGGCATCGCTGGCGCTCGATCGTGCCCTCGAGCTCGCGATCCGTCACGGCTCGGAGATCGCGCTCGTCCACGTCATGCAGCCCGACATTCCCCCGCTCGCGGCGCCGGAGATGGTCCTCATTCCACCCAACTATGAAGAGACTCTACGGGAGGCTTGCAACGAAGGACTATCGCAAGCAGCGAGCCGCGTACACGAAAGTGGAGTTCGAGTCAGCCAACACCTGATGCGGGGAAGAGCGGCCCGGCAGATCGCGGCGTGCGCGGACGAAGTCCAGGCGGATCTTATTCTGATCGGAACACGCGGCCACACAGGCTTCAAGCGGCTACTGCTCGGCAGCGTTGCAGAAGAGGTCGTCCGAATTGCCGACCGACCCGTGCTGACGGTCCATCCCGGAGACGATCGACCGATCGAACCAGTTCGGCAATTGCTCTTGCCGACAGATTTTTCGCCAGCAGCCGATCAAGCACTAGCTGCCGCAACGGTCCTTCTTGCCGGAAGTGCGGATGCCCAGATCATTCTGGTGCACACGTATCACATCGCATCGACCGTCGTCCCTCTCGGCGGTTTTGGCGGTGGCGCTTCATCGCTTCTTGTCAGCAATGCTCATCAGATTGCAACTCGGGCGGCAGAGCCTTCGGCCGCGGCCCTGCGCGCGAAAGGCTTCCAGGTAGAGGTTATCGTCGAACGCGGAGACCCGACAGAGGTCGTGACCGAACTTGCCGTGGAGCGCGATGTCGACTTGATCGTGATGGGAACCCGAGGGCATTCGAAGTTGCGGCTGGTCTTCATGGGCAGCACGGCGGAACGCATCATCGAGCACGCGCCGTGTCCGGTGCTCACCGTCCATCGACAGGGCGACTGAGAAATCTCGCAATCCCTCGGCAGTCTGTCCATTGTCGAGACTCTGAAGAAGGACGCGATTTTGGGCGAGCCAAAGAGCGGTGCACTCACACATCTTCGTGTGCTCGACTTGACGTCGTCGCCGGCCGCCTACTGCGGAAAGTTGTTTGCTGATCTCGGAGCCGAAGTAATCAAGGTCGAGCCCCGCGGCGCGGATCCCGGGCGAAGCCAAGCTCCATTTCTAGAGACCACGGAAG
>JAQBEG010000826.1:0-2649 GCA_032123985.1 Deltaproteobacteria bacterium | reverse complement strand
CACACCACGATCTCCCGCCGTAGCCAGCAAGTCGAAATTGGTCTGCGCCTCGCCGCAACGAAAGGCCGCCTTCATCTTGGCGTCGACAGCACCGGGTTATCGTAAGCGATCGATGAAGTACGTCTAGGCTCCGGGCCGCCGAAGAACCGCGGGGTCGACGTTCTGCGGCAGCAGCTCATCAAGTTGCTCGGGCTCTGTGACCGTCGGCAGCACCTCGAACAGATGTGCAAGGTATCGCCCCGGCTCGATCCGATTTGCCTTCGCCGTTTCGATCAGCCCGTAGAGATTCGCACTGGCCCGCGCCCCCGCCACTGAGTCGGCAAAGAGCCAGGCCTTTCGGCCGACGACAAACGGCCGGATCGCGTTCTCCACCAGATTCGTATCCAGAGGAACGCGTCCGTCGTCGAGCACGCGAACCAGCTTCGGCCACTGACGATGCATATAATGCATCGCCTTGCCTGTTAAGCTCTGCGGCGGAACCGAGTCGATCGACGCATCGAGCCACGCCCGAAGCTTTTCGATGAGCGGCTTCGTCCGTTCCTGCCTCACCAGGTATCGTTCCTCGACCGAAGCCCCCTTCAACTCCCGCTCGATCCGGTACAACGCCTGGATCTGACTCAACGCCTGCCGAGCCTTACTCTCCTTCGCCGTTCGCTTCGAACTCTTCTTTTTCGAGTTACCCTGGCCGCGAAGCGCTTCATCGAACTTTCTTCGCGTGTGCGCCCAGCAGCCGACGTGGAAGATCCCCGGCTCTTTCCCGATCGCCGCATAACCCTCATAACCATCCGTCTGCAAGAACCCCTGGAACCCACGAAGCAATCGCTTCGGGACTTCACCACTTCTTGATGGATCGTATTCGTAGTAGATGAGCGGATGATTCTGATCTCCGCCACGCAGCACCCACAGATACGATTGACTCTGCGCACGTTTCCCGGGTTCCTTCAGTACCTGGAACGGCGTCTCGTCGCATTGAACGAAAGTGTTCCGTCGGATCTCGTTTCGGATGCGGTCCATCAGGGGCTCAACGAGATCGCCCATCTTCACCATCCAGCTCGCCAGCGTCGCGCGCGACACATCGATACCAAGCCGCTGGAAGATTTTTTCCTGGCGATATAGCGGAAGGCCATCGACATATTTCGAAGTTGCGACATGAGCGAGTAGCGAAGCCGTCGCCAAGCTTTTCGGGATCGGAAGCTTCGGCATTGGCGCGATCTTCACGCCCTCTTTACACGTCGGACATGCGTATTTCGGGCGGATGTGACGAACGATCTCGACCGTCGCGGGGATGAATTTTAGTTGATCGGAACTCTCTCGGCCGATCTCAACAAGCGTGTGGCTCGCGTCGTGAGCGCAGATCTTCTCCGCGTCCGACAGATCATGAAGGATCTCTTGAACGGGAAGGAAGTCGGGGAGAGGACGGCGGCCTCGCTTCTTGCGCGTATGGGCCGGAACGTCGACTTCGTCGCTCTCGTCCTCGATCTGGCCCGCTGCCTCGACCTCCGCTTCGTTGAACAGATGCCCTTGCTCGGCCGGGATCTTTTCACTTCGCGAACCAAACCGCTGAGAGTCGATCAGCCGTTTCCATTCGCGGTAGAACGTGATGAGTTCCGCTTGCTCGTCGATCAGCGCCCTCTGCTGAAGGACCAGCTCCTGAAGTTCTTCGGTCGATGTCGGCATCTCAGTGCGCGCCATGCACGCACCATACCGAAGGCAAGTTGTTATGCAACCCGCTCAGAGGGTAACGACTAACTTCTACGCAACGCTCTCATACGACAACTCTTCATGAGGTCTGATCCGGAACAAATCGATCCCGTCGAGCAACCAGTTGAGCTCGCGACCTGTCATCTGAAGCACCTCGTCTTTGTCACGCCGAGGCCAGGGGAAGCGCGCTTTCTCGAGCCGCTTGTACCAGAGGACGAAGCCACTCCTCTCCCAATACAAGATCTTGATCTTGTCGCGCTGTCGATTACAGAAGACAAAGAGTTTGGGTGCGAAGGGCGAGAGGCCAAGCTCTTCCTCCACGATCGCTGAGAGGCCGTTGATCGACTTTCGCATATCAACGATGCCCCGATACAAGTAAACTTCGATCTCGTCGCCTGGGCGCATCATCGAGGTTGCGTCAGACGCTCCACGAGTTCGACGACCGGCGACGGAAGCTCCGCCCCCGACCACTCGAGCACAATGCCATTTGGGAGCGACAGCCGGAACTCGGACGATGATCTCCGAGGTGTCGCAAGCTCTATCTTCGAGAACGACACCGATTTCGAGGCCGACTTCCTATCGGGTCGGACGGCCCGCGATCTCTCCATTAGGCCCAGCGCGCGAAGTCGTTTTCGCGACTGATAAAGCGCGTGAAGCGACAGCTCCTGTGCAGCCGCATATTCCTTCGCGGTTTGACCCGACAATTGGATCGCTGCTTCGTGATCGAGCCAGAAGCGGTCGCGCTCGGTGGGTTCTGGGGAATCGGGCATCAGGCGTCTCCTTCGATGAATGCGAAGGACCCAACCTGACTCAATTCATCATCTTCCGAAACATGGGGTTCGTTGAGCGCTTACGCTGCATCTCGCCAAACGTATCGATGATGAAGGCCGCCAACTCGGGGCAACGCCACAATCTGTGCGTCGCGTGATGGCCGATCCTCGGTCGGGC
>JAQBEG010000825.1:0-5301 GCA_032123985.1 Deltaproteobacteria bacterium | reverse complement strand
GCTGGCCTTCGATTGCTCGAACGACAGGGAAAGCGACTATATTCCGTTCAAGACCGCATTCCGATCACGACTGGATTCGGTTCAAGACTGCATTTGGTTCAAGACTGCATTTGGTTCAAGACGGGTTGAGATCTGCTCAGCCTGGCGGTATGCGGCCGTGACCGGTTGGTCCCGAGGGCTCGTGGCGGCCCAATCGAAAGCGTGAGGTCTCATGAGTGATATTGATCTAGCGGAGTTTGAGTCGCGACTCGTCATGCGACCACTGCGTGCGTCGGACTACGAAGCCGTGGTCGACCTCGAGAAGGATTGCTTCCCGGGGCAGGAACCCTGGAGCCGCGAGCATTTCGAAAGCCAGATCCAGCATTTTCCGGAAGGACAGATTTGCTTGGAATACGATGGCAAAGTCGTCGCCTCTTCGTCGAGCCTGATCGTCAGTTTTAGCGACTACGACGCCTGGCACAACTGGATGGATATTGCCGACGGTGGATACATCCGCAACCACAAGAATGATGGCGACACGCTCTATGGAATCGAGATCATGGTCGATCCCGAATTCCGAGGGTATCGGCTATCGCGACGCCTCTACGATGCACGCAAATCCCTCGCAAGGGAACGAAACTTGCGCCGGATCATCATCGGTGGACGGATTCCCGGTTATGCCGAGCACGCAGACGAACTGAGCGCATCCGAATACGTCGAACAGGCGGTCGCGCGGAAAATATTCGATCCGGTGCTCACGCCTCAGCTCGCAAACGGTTTTGCGCTCCAGGGTCTGTTCCCCGACTACCTACCAGACGACACCGCATCGCGCGGCTACGCCACCTATCTCGAGTGGAACAACCTCGACTACCGACCCGATCCCGGACGCAAGCTGCGATCGGTTTGGAACCAGAGGGTAAGTCTCGTTCAGTACATGATGCGACGCATCAATTCTTTCGATGAATTCGCTCGCCAATGCGAGTACTACCTCGACACGGCGGGAGACTATCGTTCCGACTTCGTGCTCTTTCCGGAGCTGTTCACGACCCAGCTGCTCTCGCTAATGGACGAATCCCGTCCGGGACTCGCCGCACGCCGACTGACCGAGTTCACCCCGCAATACCTCGAACTCTTCTCGGATCTCGCGATCAAATACAATGTGAATGTGATCGGGGGGTCGACCTTCATCGAGGAGGAGGATGATCTCTATAATGTCTCGTTCCTCTTTCGTCGCGACGGCACGATCGACAAGCAGTACAAGCTTCACGTCACGCCGAACGAGATTCACTGGTGGGGTGTTCGGGGTGGATCCGAAGTCAACGTGATGGACACGGATCGCGGAAAGATTGCCATCGCCATCTGCTACGACGTGGAGTTTCCTGAAATCGCACGAATCGCGACGGCGCAGGGCGCGAATATCCTCTTCGTACCTTTCAATACGAGCGACCGGTTGGGTTATCTCCGCGTGCGAAGCTGCGCCCAGGCACGCGCAATCGAAAATCAGATCTACGTCGCAGTCGCCGGCTGCGCGGGCAATCTCCCTTTGGTGAAGAATGCCGACATTCACTACTCACAGTGTGGAATCTTCACGCCTTCGGATGTTGGTTTCGCGCGCGATGCCATCGCTGCGGAAAGCACGCCCAATATCGAAACCGTTCTCACTCACGACGTCGACGTCGAACTCCTTCAGCGCAACAGGACGGCTGGAACCGAACGGCCGTGGACCGATCGCCGCCGCGATCTGTATCGCGTTCGCTGGTTCGATCCCGATGGCGGCGAGCACGACATCTAGACGCGGTAGCGGAGCCCAGCTTTTTCCTGAACCGCCCCGGGATTGCCGGAGACTCTGGGGTGCCCTGGCTTCGACGGAGGGAGAAAACTGGATTTCGCTGCCATCATCCTGATAGGAGGACGAGATGGCACGAAGGGGCTACCCGCCGGAGTTCCGGCGACGGGTCATAGATCTAGTTGAAGGCGGCCGAAAGGTTGCCGAGGTCGGGGAAATTGGCCAACTCTCTCTACGATTCGTGCACCAACGCCGAAGTGCTCCTGAGATTCGCGAAGAAATCGAGCCCCGGCGTACGAAACGAACTCTTGATGGCGCGTCGCACCCAGTCCTGCTCACACGAGCTCGGCGCCCTCGCGTTGGAGTTCGCGGGCGATTTTTAGCGCCAGTGAGTTCTCGTTGGCGATGCCCGTGATGAGAATTTTGCGGTCTGCGAGAGATTCGCCCATTGGGACTCCAGTTACTCAAGAACGCCCTTCATACTAGGGCTAGCTCGTAGCCGAGAGTCATAGAAAATGTCGTGGCATGGCTTCGGGATTACGGGGGTTCTAACCGAGCGACTGCGCCCTCACTCGTCGGTCACGCAACCTTCGGAGGCTGTCCGAACTCCTCGGACATAGCGGCCAAGCACACCTCGAGTGGCGAGAAGCGGCGGTGGCAACCATGCCGCCGTGCGTCGTGCAATTTCGTCCTCCGAAACCCCGAGCGAGATCGTTCGCTCCTCTGCGCAAATCGAGATTAAGTCGCCGTCGCGAACGAGCGCGATCGGACCGCCGTCTTGCGCTTCGGGCACGACGTGCCCAATGATGAATCCGTGCGACCCGCCGGAGAAACGTCCATCCGTAATCAGGGCGACGTCATTGCCTAGGCCGGCACCCACGATCATGGAGGTCGGAGTCAGCATCTCCGGCATTCCGGGTCCGCCCTTGGGCCCCTCATATCGAATCACGATGACCGAACCCTTGCGAATTTCTCCCCGCTCAGTCGCAGCGATCATCTGTTCCTCGCGGTCGAATACCTGCGCCGGACCCGAGAATTGGAGCCCTTCCTTCCCGGTGAGTTTTGCGACCGCGCCGCCGGGCGCGAGCGACCCTCGCAAGATGGTGATGTGGCCCGTCGCCTTGATCGGTTCATTCCACGGGCGGATGACCTGCTGCCCCGATTTCAACTCGGGTATCTCCGCGAGATTCTCCGCCACGGTTTTTCCGGTCACCGTCTGACAGTCCCCGTGAATCACGCCCTGCTCGAATAACAGTTTCATAACGGCAGGTGTTCCCCCTACGTCATGGAGATCAGACATCAAGTACCGACCGCTCGGTTTGAGATCGGCAAGAAGGGGCACTCGATCTGAAATCGTTTGAAAGTCATCGATCGATAGCGGAACCTCCGCCGCACGAGCCATCGCAAGCAAATGAAGAACAGCGTTAGTTGAGCCACCGAGCGCGATTGTCACCGAGATTGCGTTCTCGAACGCCTCCCGCGTCATGATCTGTCGTGGCCGAAGATCTAGCTCCAGACAACGCCTAATCGCGGCCCCGGCGCGCCGGCATTCGGCGCGCTTGCCCGGATCCTCGGCTGGCGTTGAGCTGCTGTACGGCAACGACATTCCCATCGCCTCAATTGCCGCTGCCATCGTGTTGGCGGTGTACATACCTCCGCACGCCCCAGCACCAGGACAGGCGTGGCGCACGATATCCTGGCGTTCGGCTTCTTCGATCTCACCGGCCAGAAGCGCTCCATAAGACTGAAAGGCCGACACGATGTCGAGCGTTTCCCCGGTCTGGCTGCAGCCTGGACGAATTGTGCCCCCGTAGATCATCAGGGAGGGACGATCGAGCCGGGCCATCGCGATCAGACACCCAGGCATGTTCTTGTCGCAACCCGGAATCGCGATGAGGCCGTCGTACCACTGCGCACTCATCACGGTCTCGATCGAATCGGCGATCAGATCCCGGGATGGAAGCGAATAGCTCATGCCATCCGTGCCCATTGAAATGCCGTCCGATACTCCGATTGTGTTGAAGCGCAGTCCCACACAATTTGCACTGATCACGCCTTTCTTGACCACTTCGGAAAGCTCGAGAAGGTGCATATTGCACGGATTCCCCTCGTACCAAACCGAAGCGATGCCGACTTGCGCCCTGTCCATATCGGATTCGCGAAGTCCTGTGGCGTAAAGCATCGCCTGGGACGCCCCCTGACTCGGAGGCTGCGTGATCCGCCTCGATATGCGATTCAACGGCTCGGTCACTGGCTTGTCCCCTTCGTCGAGCCGCCGGGCCGATGGCGCTCGGTTCGATTCGCGCTGACTGGAGCGCGCGATCTAATAGTTGAAAAAGAGATTCAACGAGAGGACGTGGTTGACCCGGTCCTCGCGCCGCCGATCGATCCATTGATTTAGGTAGCCCACCTCGAGCGACACGCGCTTAGCCGAGTCGAGTCGCAGTCCCGAACCCACAAAGAACCGGTTCTGCCGTAGGCGGCGGCGCTGCCCCCACGTAGTGTCGTCGAGATCCAAGAAGAGCTCTTCATATGCGGCCAAATAGACTTTGTCCGTGCCGGGTACCGGGACCGTCATCTTGACGAGCTCCCGCAGCCGCCATCCGAGATTGTTTTGGAGAATGCGCTGCTCGAGCCCGGTTCTCGATTGAAGCGTGAAGCCATTTACAGGGAGGTTCCAGGTCAGCTGCTGCCAGGGGCGCAGCTCCGCAAACGGCTTCCTTCTCGCCGGGTCGGTCTCGATGGCCGCGAAGCCAGAGAACACCGTGACCTGATTGTTGATAGCGTATCCGAGAGCGACGCGGGGGAGGAAGCCCGTCTCGTAGGACTCGCCGAAGCTCCGCCAGCGACCCTGCAGTTCGAGCCAACCTCGCACGCGCGAGAGCTGCGGGTGGACGAATCCGAATCCGCCTTGGGCGAGCGCCGTCGCCCAGATCTGATCGCCCTCGCGCGAGTTGTCTGCTCGTGCCTTGGCCACCATGAGCGTCGAGGCCATGACGACGAGGAGCGATAATTGGGAGATGGCGCGGATGTGATATATGGCGGGAAGAACGCGGCTGGCTTGTATCGGGTTCGCTGACCTCCGACGCCATGCGTAGCCGGACGAGACAGGCACACCTTGGAGTGCTCCCGACAAATCGTGGATGTTTCCGACATCGGCGTCTTCAGCGATTCTGCCCTTGTAATCGTGAACCGGGAGGCTGGCCAGCTTCGCTGCGGCACCCATCTAATTAGCAACTCCGACTACTGGCTTGAATTCTCGACAGATATCCATGAGAGCCTCCGCTCCTCGCAGATTCGGCTTAAGCTCCAGAGCCTTCTCGCACTCGGCCAGGGCTTCGTGGTGCCTCCCTAGGTTGGCCAATACCTGCGCAGTCGCATAGCGTGCGTCCCCTTCGACTTCGTGTCCACGCACCGCGTGCCCGAAGTCTCGCAACGCCTGCACAGATTTCCCCAATGTGCGATGAGCGAGACCCGCTCGGTGAACTCTGTCTGCTCGGCGTCTTGTACAGTCAGATCAACAGTCGGGGCACGGG
>JAQBEG010000824.1:0-8472 GCA_032123985.1 Deltaproteobacteria bacterium | reverse complement strand
AGTCCGTACATGCGCTTCACCTTCTGCTTTTCGCGAAGCTGAACGCCGAAGTCCGAAACGCGCACCCTGCCCTGGCCGTGCTGGCCGGGCGGATAAGCGCGACGTTCGATGGCGCACTTCTCAGTAAAACAACGGTCGCCTTTCAGAAAGAGCTTCGTGCCCTCTCGGCGACAGAGTCGACAAACGGATCCCGTATAACGTGCCATTGGATTCTCTCTGTTCTCGAGCTAAACGCGTCGCCGCTTCGGCGGGCGACAGCCGTTATGCGGAATGGGTGTGACATCACGGATCATCGTAATCTTCATGCCTGCAGCCTGGAGTGCCCGCAGCGCGGACTCGCGCCCACCTCCCGGCCCCTTGACATAGACACCAAGCGACCGAACGCCGTGCTCCTGAGCTTTCTTCGCGCAATCTTCAGCGGCGATCTGCGCGGCAAAGGGAGTCGACTTCTTCGAACCCTTAAAACCCTGCTGACCACAGCTCGACCACGCGACTGCGTTTCCGCCGACGTCGGTAATCGTGATGACCGTGTTGTTAAAGGTCGAATGAATATGAGCAATACCCGATTGGATATTCTTCCTGACCTTCTTTTTTGTCTTCTTGGCAACCATATGGATTTATCGCATCATTTCTTCGGCGCCAGCTTCTTGCCCGCGATCGTTTTCGCCGGGCCCTTACGCGTGCGCGCGTTCGTATGGGTTCGCTGTCCTCGTACCGGCAGACCTCTTCGATGGCGGAGCCCTCGATAGCAGCCGATGTCCATCAACATCTTGATGTTCTGATTCACCTCGCGTCGCAAGTCGCCCTCGACCTTGTAGTCGCGCTCGATGACCTCTCGTAGTTTGATCACCTCCGACTCGGACAAATGTTCTGTCCGGGCCATCGGATCGACCGCCGCCTTCCCGCAGATCTCAAGCGCCTTGACCCGTCCGACGCCGTAGATATACGTCAGAGATATCTCGATATGCTTGTTCCGCGGTAAGTCGACGCCAGCGATTCGCGCCATTTAAACTCTCCAATTCCAATAGGTGCGGCCGACTAACCCTGCCGCTGCTTATGCTTCGGGTTCTCACAGATCACCCGGACTATTCCTCGCCGACGAATAATTCGGCACTTCTCACACATCTTTCGAACTGACGCTCGAACCTTCATGATCTTCTCTCTAATGTGAACCGGCGATCCGAGTCAGGACCTCCGGACCATTCTCTGTAATGAGCACTGTGTGCTCGAAATGTGCGGACAACGAACCGTCTGCAGTCACCGCGGTCCATTCGTCCTTCAATATCCGAACCTTCTCACTTCCGATATTCACCATGGGCTCGATCGCAAAGACCATTCCCGCTCGAAGTCTTGGCCCTCGCCCGGGCCGTCCGTAATTAGGCACCTGGGGAGGCTCATGCATTTCTCGCCCGATGCCGTGACCAACGAACTGTCGAACGACCCCGTATCCTTCCTTCTCTGCCCGACACTGAACGGCGTGACCAATATCCGATAGTCGATCGCCTGGCACCATTCGCTCGATACCCTTTTCCAATGCGTCTCTTGCCGTCTCGATCAACTGTTTAGCTTCGGAGTCGATTTCTCCCACTGCGATCGTCACGGCGCTGTCACCGTGCCAACCACGCGATTCGACGCCGAAGTCGAGGCTAATGATGTCACCGTCTCGGAGTTCGCGGGGCCCCGGTATTCCATGCACGATCTCTTCGTTGATCGACGTGCAAAGAACTGCAGGATAGGGCGCTACCCCCCCGGGAGCATAGCCCAGAAACGGAGAATTCAAGCCCCTCTTTTCGAGGGCTTTCGTCGCGATCTCATCCAGCTGCCCGGTTGTCACGCCCGGTCGGGCCCGTTCCCGAAGCTCTAGCAGGATCTCGGCTGTAGCATGCCCGATCTCCCGCATCAGTTCAATCTCGCGACGGCTCTTGATTGCGATCCGTTCGCCGAAGCTCACCCTACTCCACTCCTATTCCTTCACTCACCCCTCTCGAGCTAGCTCAGTGCTGCTCGAATTCTGTCTTCGACCTCTTTTTCCGTGCCCATCCCTGAGACCACGGTCAGCAAATCTCGGCTTCGATAGAACTCCACGAGCGGCGCCGTCTCGTTTTCGTAGACGCGCATGCGCTCCCGAATCGTCGCCTCGTTGTCGTCTGCACGACCCTCGATGTCGGCCCGCTTGAGGAGGCGCTTCACAATGGCTTCGTTATCGACGCTGAGCGCCAGACAAACGTCGAGCTCGGTATCGAGCTTGGTCAACAAACGTTCGAGCGCACCCGCTTGAGCCAGAGTTCTCGGGAATCCGTCCAGCAAAAAACCGCCCTTGGCGTCGTCTTCCGATAACCGCTCCTCGGCGATTCCGATCACGATTTCGTCACTGACGAGTTCGCCCGAATCCATGACCGCCTTCGCTTTCAAACCGACCGGTGTCTTCGTTTTCACCGCGGCGCGAAGCATATCTCCAGTCGAGACGTGCGGAATACCGAATGACTTGACCAGCGTCGCTGCCTGAGTTCCCTTGCCCGCACCGGGAGGTCCGAGTAATACGATGCGTCTCGCGCTCATCGACCCAGCCTGCCTCGAACGCGACCCGTACTCCCAAATCCTTCGTATTTCCGCGAGACCAGATGCGCTTCGATTTGACCCATCGTGTCCAATGCGACGCTGACGACGATCAAAAGCGCTGTACCGCCGAAATAGAACGGCACGCCCATGCGCTGCGAAAGGATGACAGGCAGCACGCAGATCGCGGACACGTAAATCGCCCCGACTAGCGTCAATCGTGACAAAACCGCATCGATGTATTCGGCGGTCTTACGACCGGGCCTCACGCCAGGGATGTAGCCTCCGGAGCGTTTGATGTTCTCGGAGACATCGTCTGGATTGATCACGATCGAAGTATAAAAGAAGCAGAAGAAGATGATGAGGCCGACATAGACGCCGTTGTAGATGATGTCGCCCGGATTCATCCATTCATCGATGAAACGTTGGACGGTTGGGTTGTCACTGTATTGCCGGATAGTCAGGGGGAACATCAGCAGCGACGACGCGAAGATCGGCGGGATTACCCCGGCACTGTTCACGCGCAATGGGAAGTAGCTCATGCCCGAGGACGCCGCCGTTCCGCCGCCGCGGCGCGCGTGTTGGATGGGAATCCTTCGTTGACCACGCTCGACGTACACCACGAACGCGATCGCGCCGAGGACGATCGCGCCGAGGAACAGAACTTCGAGTATGCTGAACTGATCCGTTCGCACCAGATCGATCACGTTCGATAGACCCGAGGGTAGCCCCACTATAATTCCGGAAAAGATGATGAGCGAGATACCGTTTCCAATCCCTCGCTCAGTGACCTGTTCTCCCAGCCACATGATGAACGCCGTACCCGAAGTGAGCGTGATCATCGTCGTAAGGCGAAATGCCCAGCCGGGATTCAGCACCGCGCCTGCACCGAACTGACCGCTCTCGAGTGCCATCGACATCAAGAGGCTCTGGAATAATGCGAGTCCGATCGTCGCGTAGCGTGTCCACTGCGTGATCCGCTTCTGCCCCTCGCTGCCCTCTTTCTTGAGTCGTTCGAGCGCGGGAATCACGACGGTCAGGAGTTGGAAAATGATCGACGCGCTGATGTAGGGCATGATGCCCAACGCAAAAATCGAGAGCGACTCCATCGCGCCACCGGAGAAGACATTCAGCAAGCCAAACATCGTTCCGGACATTTGCTCGAAAAATTGTTTGATGACGTTGCCGTTGATTCCCGGCGTGACCACAACACAACCCACACGGTAAACCGCGAGCATCGCAGCGGTGAACAGGATCCGCTTCCGAAGTTCTTCGATTCGTGTAATGTTCTGAAGCGCTGTGATCACCTAGGCGCTCTCCACAGTTCCGCCCGCAGCCTCGACTTTTGCCTTTGCCGCACCACTGACCAGGTTCACGATCAGCTTGATCCCCTTCGGAGCGTCTCCCTCGCCAAGAATTTTGACGGGTTTACCGGAGCCACGAATCAGGCCGCGATCCGCGAGTGCCTTCACGTCGACGGTTGCGCCTTCACCGAAGATCGCGAGGTCTCCGAGGTTCACGATTTCGTTCTCGACTCGGGATCGATTGGTGAAACCCTTTTTGGGAACCCGTTGATAGAGCGGCATCTGACCGCCCTCAAACCACGGCTTGATCTTTTTGCCCGACCGAGTGCCCTGACCCTTTACTCCGGTCCCGCAGGTCTTGCCCTTACCCGAGCCGGGTCCGCGACCGACGCGTTTGCGACGATGTAGCGCACCGGGGCACGGCGACAGTTCATTCAACATCGTCTAGCTCTCCAAGACCACGACGAGGTGGTTCACCTTACTGATCATTCCCCGAACGGCTGCCGTGTCTTCGAGCTCCACGACCTGTCTGATCTTCCGGAGTCCGAGTCCACGCATCGTTGCGCGCTGTCGCTCGGTATATCCGATCACGCTCTTGACCTGCTGAACCTTGACGGTTTTTTTCACGGCCATATTATCGACTCCGACCGAGCTGCGCGAGACGTTCGTCGGGATCTCGTAGCTTGCTAAGACCCGACATCACGGCATTCACGACATTTCGAGGCGTGTTCGTCCCGAGTGTCTTTGTCAGAATATCGCTCACGCCAGCGGACTCGACGACGGCACGCACTGGTCCGCCTGCGATCACGCCCGTACCCGGTGATGCAGGTAGCATCAACACACGTCCTGCACCCGAAATGCCCATCACGTCATGAGGAAGCGTTCTTCCGTCCACCAACGGAATCTGAATCAGACTCTTTCGAGCCTTCTCGACACCCTTCCGGATTGCCTCGGGAACTTCGCCCGCCTTGCCGAGACCAACACCCACGATGCCCTGGCCATCACCCACTACCACGAGAGCCGAAAAGCTAAATCGACGACCGCCTTTGACGACCTTCGACACGCGATTGATGTAAATGACACGATCGTTGAGTTCGTAATCATTCGGATTCAAATTCGAGGATTGAATTACAGATGCCATATTAGAACTGAAGCCCCGCCTCGCGTGCCCCTTCCGCCACGGCCTTGACGCGGCCATGGAAGAGGAATCCGTTTCGATTGAAGACCACCTCGTTGATGCTCTTTTCTTTTGCGATCTTCGCGATCGCGACGCCCACCTTTTTGGCCGCGTCTACATTTCCCGTCGCGCCTGCGTCTACTACAGACCGATCTCGCGTCGATGCCGTCGCCAGCGTCTTCCCGGTCCCGTTCTCGACGAGCTGCGCGTACGTATGCTTCGAACTCCGGAAGACCGTCAGCACGACGCGTTCACTTCGTTCGAGTGACGTCCGAGTCCGAGCTTTCCGCGCCAACCACTTCCGACGCTTGACATTTTCGATCTTCTTCTTCATTTCCACCTCAGCGCCGTAGCGCCAGAATGATGTCGCGGCTCACTCGAGCACCGCAGGTAACTAGGACTATCAGGAGCCGGCCTTACCGACCTTTCGTCGGATGCGTTCATCGTGCAAGCGAATGCCCTTGCCCTTGTAGGGTTCCGGAGGCCGCAGCGATCGAACGTTGGCGGCGAACTGACCCACGGATTGCTTGTCCGCACCTTCGATATTGAGCTTCGTATTCCCCTCTACAGAGACATTCAACCCATCGGGGATGTCCAGAGCGACGGGATGGGAGAATCCAAGCAGCAGGTTGAGAACCTTGCCCTGCACGTCGGCGCGATACCCAACGCCCTCGATCTCGAGGCGCTTCGAAAAACCAGTACTGACACCCACCACCATGTTGTTCGCGAGTGCTCACGCGAGTCCATGTCGGGCGCGTGATTGTTTGGTGTCGTCCGGACGCTCGAGAATCAACTTGGCGTCTTCGACCTTCACGCCAATCCCTTCCAGCACTACACAACTGAGCGTGCCTTTCGGGCCTTTGACCTGCAATTCCCCGTCCGCGACATTGATCGTCACGCCATCGGGAATTTCAATCGGTTGTTTGCCAATGCGTGACATCGTTTACCAGACCTCGCAGATCAGTTCGCCACCGACTTTGGCGGCGCGGGCATCACGGTCGCAGAGCACACCCTTCGATGTGGACAAAACAGACATGCCCAGGCCAGCTCGTACCTGCTTGACCTCATCTGCGGCTACATAAACCCGACGACCGGGCTTGCTGACGCGTCGCATACCATCGATCATGAGCGTGCCGTCGTCCTGATATCGAAGATCGATCGTAAGCGTGGGCTTCTTTTCATCCCCATCGGTCCGAACTTCGCCAATGAACCCCTCGGTGCTCAGCACCGCGGCTACAGCGAGCTTCAGTTTCGACGCCGGGCAGGACATCTGCGCATGCCGCGCGCCTCCTGCGTTTCGAATTCTCGCCAACATGTCACCAACCGGGTCGGTCATCATGATCTAATTTTCTCCTCTACGGTGTTCTCTGCCAACTGGCGCTTCCCGTCTACTTGCGGAAAGGAACACCGAGATGCGTCAAGAGCGCCTTTGCCTCGGCATCTGTTTCTGCGGTCGTTACAACGGTGACGTTCATCCCGGTCACCTTCTCGACTTTGTCGTAGTCCACTTCCGGAAAGATCGTTTGTTCACGAACTCCCAGCGTGTAGTTTCCGCGTCCATCGAACGCTTTGGGTGAAACACCCGAGAAGTCGCGAACTCGGGGCAACGCAACGCTGAGCAGACGATCCAGAAATTCCCATTGACGTGTGCCTCGAAGGGTCACGGTGCAGCCAATGGGCTGGCCTTCACGAAGCTTGAAGTTCGAGATGCTCTTCTTGGCGCGTCGCATAATCGGCTTCTGCCCTGTGATCAACGCGAGCTCTTCCATCGCTCGATCGAGCAGCTTTGAATTCGTCGTCGCCTCACCGAGCCCCACGTTGACGACGACTTTCTCGATTCGCGGAATTTGATTTACGTTCTTGTAGCCAAACTCCTCTCGGAGTTTCGGCGCAATCGTCTCGGTATACTGCTGGCGCAGCCGGGGCATTCCATTCGACGTCGTTTCCGACACGGGCTCCGACATGATTAAAGTACCTCCGGGGCCAGCGAAACGATGCGCATGAAGCCCGCACCTCGCAGCTCTCGAGCAACGGGTCCGAATATGCGGGTCCCGACGACTTCCTTATCCTTGCCGATCAGCACGGCCGCGTTTTCGTCGAAGAGGATATGCGTCCCATCCGGGCGAGAAATCGCCTTTTTGGTTCGTACGATCACGGCTCGACGAACTTCGCCCTTTTTCACACGAGCGTTCGGAATCGCTTCCTGGATTGCAACGACGATGATGTCACCGACCGAAGCAAACCTACGACGCGAGCCTCCGAGCACACGGATACACTTCACTCTTCGTGCGCCGGAATTATCGGCGACCTGCAATGTCGATTCAGCTTGAATCATTTTTCTTCCTTTGGACCGTCCTAGACCGAAGTCGCCTTCGCGAGGGTCTCCTGAACCTTCCAGCGTTTACGTTTGGAAAGCGGCCGGTGCTCAATGATCCGCACCTGATCGCCCTCCGTACACGCGTTCAACTCGTCGTGAGCCATGAACCGTGAATAGCGACGGATAAACTTCTTGTACCGTTGATCTTGAACAAGACGCTCCACTCGCACGACGACGGTTTTGTCCATCTTGTTGCTGACCACAGTGCCAACCAATGTTCGTCTACTTCCTCTTTCGATCACTTCATCGCCTCGCGCTTCTGGGTCAAGACAGTCTCCACGCGAGCAATATCCTTGCGGATCTGCCCGAGCGTCGCCGTGTTCTCCAACTGCTCGGTCGCTCGCCGAATCCTTGCGTTGAAGAGCTCGCCACGGAGCTCATGTCCCTTTTGTTCGAGTTCAGTTTCTGAGAGAGTCAGAAGTTCAGAAGCCTTCATGTTCATCCCTCCCGTTGTACGAATCGCGTCCGGATCGGCAGCTTGTGTGCCGCCAGACGCAATGCTTCGCGTGCGACCGTAGAATCGACGCCTTCCATTTCGTAGAGCATGCGCCCGCGCTTCACGGGAGCGACCCAGCCTTCGGGGTTGCCCTTGCCTTTACCCATTCGAGTTTCAGCCGGCTTCTTCGTAATCGGCTTGTGCGGGAAAACTCGGATCCAAACCTTGCCACCACGCTTCACGTGGCGGGTCATCGCGATTCGCGCAGCTTCGATCTGGCGTGCCGTGAGGTATCCCGACGTCATCGCCTGAAGCCCGAATGCTCCGAAGGAAAGCTCATTGCCACGCTGCGCGGTGCCACGATTGCGCCCTTTGAACATCTTCCGATGCTTGACTTTCTTGGGTTGAAGCATTTCTTGGTCTCTCTATTCGCTTTCGCTCTTGCTGCACTGTTCCGTACAACGCGTACTACTCGTAAAACCGGTCCATCCATGTCTGGGCCGGGTCCCGCAATCGGGCCCCCTAGCTACCGGGGAGCCTCGGAACGGTGATCCTGGGACAGCGGGCCTCGCTTGAGCTCGCGGTCGCCGACTTCACCCTTGAAGATCCAGCATTTCACACC
>JAQBEG010000823.1:0-4975 GCA_032123985.1 Deltaproteobacteria bacterium | reverse complement strand
GCGCGTTGTTTGCGCGACGAATCGATCTCTTGTCGAGATGGTTTCGACCGGCGATTTCCGTGAGGACCTGTTCTTTCGCATGAACGTGGTTGCGATCGATATCCCACCGTTGCGCGAGCGACGTGAGGAAGTTCCGCTGCTGGTCGAGACTTTTCTCAACCGCTATGTCGCCCTCTATGAGCGACCGCATCACGGTCTTTCGCAGAAATTGATCGAGGCAATGAATGGCTACGACTTTCCGGGCAATGTTCGCGAGCTCGAGAACATGATCAAACGGGTCGTAGTGCTCGAGAACGAGGACTCGCTTCTCGCGGACCTCCGTCGCCCGCGCACCGGTCACTCCGAGCGGCGTGCCGAACTCGACGCGATTCTCAGCGAGATGGAGGAGACGGCGGGCGACCTTCCGCTGCGTGAGGTCGGGCGAAGATTCGCGATGGAAATCGAACGCGAGACGATCGAACACGTCCTCAAGCTGACCGGCTGGAACCGCAAGCAGGCCGCAAGTCGCCTGGGCGTCAGCTACAAGACGCTGCTTCAGAAAATTCGCGACTGCGAAGTCGACGTCCGCCCCTGAGCGCGCTTAGTTTCGCTTGGACTCGGCATGAACACGCTCGAGAAAGAGCGCCATCTTTCGCGCCAGGTCGTCGCGTATGAAGCCACGTTCGACCCAGAGCCGCCCGGAGATCGCGCGCTCTCGTGCTTCGTCGGGATGGTCCAGGACTTCTTCGATCGCGGAAATCAGCTGGTTCTGCGCCTCGGGGTCGATCAACAGCGCTCCTCTCGCTTCTTCGATCATGCGCCGGATCTCGCCCTTCGCCGCGAGGATGACGGGGCGTTCCTGTGCGAGGAATTCGAATATTTTCGACGGGATCACGGTCTCGAAGACGGGCAAGTCGCGAAGCATGACGACCAGCAGGTCGATCGACGCGATCCAATCGGGCATCGTTTCGCGCGGTTGTAGACCGAGGAGTCGAACATTGTCGAGGCCACGCCGGGCGATGTCGGCTTCGAGCTTCTCGCGATCCGCACCGTCACCGATCATTACGAAACGCAGCTCACTGCGCGTCTCGAGCTGTTCGGCGGCATCGATCAGCAGCGTTAGACCGTGCGCCAGGCCGAGCGTGCCGACATAGCCGACCGTAAAGTGCTCGGAGAGGCCGTGTTTCTTCAATAGCTCGACGTTTTTCGGCTGAGGCCGGAATAGCGCTGGATCAATTCCGTTATAGACGAGCTCGATACTGCGACTCGCGACGCCACGTGCTGTGATGTGGTCGTGGAAGGTCCGGGTGTTGACGACGATGCCGCTGGCGCTGCGGTATAGCCAGCCCTCGAGTGCCTCGAGGGCGGACAGTATCGGACCCTCATGGAGCTGGCCGAGCTCGACGACCGATTTTGGCCACAGGTCTCGGACTTCGAGTACGAAGGGGCGGCGCTTCAGCTTCGAGATGATCGCGCCAGCGACGCCGACGAAGAATTGTGGACTCGTTGCGATCACGATATCGGGTTTAGCGACTCGAAACGAAGCGATCACAGAGGTCAGTGCGAATAATAAGTAGTTCGCGACTCGCTTCAAAAATCCAGAGTTCGGGGCGAGGTACATCCACGTTCGAATGACGCGGATCCCGTCGACTTCTTCCTCCTGGATCCAGCGATTTTGGTAGCCTTCGAAGATCTCCCCGCGTGGGTGATTGGGGACGCCGGTGATGACGGTGACGTCGTAGCCATCCTGCACCCAACGGCGACAATGCTCAAATGTACGATTGGCGGGAGCGTTGACTTCCGGCGGGAAGTAGTGCGTGATGAAGAGGATTTTCATGGGTCTATGAGAGGTCCCGTCGCGTGCGGGATGCGCGTGATATGTTTCGTGCTAGTTCGGGATGTAGTCGTGTAGAAGTGGCGTTACGGCGTCAAACATCTCGCGAAAGTGCGCCTCTGCAACGTCGACCTCGCCGTGATGGATGGGAATCGTAAATCGCACGAGAGAACCATCGGTTCTGCCGTAGCGCGCGCGATCGAGAAACAACCAAAGGATCTTTTGATAGCTCCGTGCGATCACGTGACCCCGCGAGTGGTACCAGAAGTAGACGAGTGATCGTTCGTTGCCTTTGGCGATGACGAAGCGTTTCGCTTCACCGCCCGAACCGAGATTGAGCGGAACGATCTTTGAATCGACCACGTCCCAGCCAGCGCCGGGGAGGCAATGTTCCGGTGGGTGGATCACCGCGGCTCTGCCCGATTCGCGATCACGCGTCTGGCGCTCGTGGTATCCGATGTAGAGCCCGGCGGCATCAGTTCCTAGCGAGTTGATAAAGGTGCATGAGATATAGTCGGTGACCATGAGATTAATGAGGACCGCGTGCTCCATCGTTTCACGCTTGTAGCAGGTCCATTCGCCGAATTGATCCGGGAATTCTGAGAATTCCCTTCGCGGCGGAGTGACCTCCTCGCTGCCCATGTACCAGTAAACGTAGGTATTCAGACCGAGAATCGCGAATGCTACGAGAAATTTGATCACGACGTTCACCTCTCACCTCTCACCTCTTGCGCGATGCGCTCGGTCTATTCATCGACGCTATCGGTCGACGTCTCCGGCGAGATATTCAACATTCGAAGTCCGAAGTCGATCAATCGAGCCTCAGCAAGCAGCATGAAGAATGCCAGACCAAAGGTCACGATGCCTTGAAAATCGTGGATCGCGCCAGTCGCAGCATTCTCGCCGACGTGGTGTGCGAGAAAACCTGTGAGCGCGACTCGGAAGGCATTGACGAAAATAGCGATCGGGATTGTCGAGGCCACGAGGAACAATCTGGTCCAGATGGCGCCTCTCTTGAAGAAATACGCAAAGACCACGCCCAGCGTGATCAGTGCCATCAGGCTCCGGAGTCCACTACAGGCTTCCGCTACAAAGAGTTTTGTGTGTGCGAGATGAATGATATTGCCTTCGACAAGAGCAGGAATGTCCATCTGCTGAAGACTCCAGACTGCGAACTTGGCCGCGATCAGCTGGAGCGGAAATGCGATCGTATTCACCAACGACTGTGGCAGCGGCACCATGAGGAAGAGGAAGAAGAGAGGAAACGCGAGGATCTTGAAGATCTCGCGGCCGAGCAAAAGAAGGACGAGTCCGATCAGCGTGAACACGAATCCGCTGCGCATCGTCATCAACTCGGTGCCGAGCCGTCCGATCGTGAGCGATGTGAGGCCGATCAACATCGGAATCAGCCCGAGCCAGCTGCCTTTGATCGGAGCGTCTTCGAGGTCCCAGCGCCGTTCGTACGCGAAGAAGACGGCGAGTGGAGCGACGATGAAGCCGTGTTGATAGTCCTCGACGATGCTCCAATGGTGCACCATGTTCCGGAGGATCGGGAAGTAGACGCCGAACAGGAGAACGATGAATCCGCATGTTGCGTAGACGAGCGTGCGGCGATCAGGATCCCAGGTCGGATTCGAACTGGTCGCGGGAGTCGTAACGCTCGTTGTCTCGGTCATCTAGGTGTTACTCAGATCGCTTTCGAGAATATCAACGATTCGGGCCGCTGCGCTTCCGTCCCAGAGTGCCGGTCGGCGCCCCGTTGGCGGGGGCGACTGACGAAGCGTCTCGATGGCTTTCTCGATTGCTGCGGGATCGGTTCCTACGATCGTGTTGGTGCCGTCGGTCACTGTAACGGGGCGCTCCGTACTGTCCCGTAGCGTAAGGCATGCAACACCCAGTGCGGTTGTTTCTTCCTGGATTCCACCTGAATCCGTCAATACGAACTGAGCATCGATCATGAGCCGCAGAAAGTCGAGATAGCCTAGCGGCTCGGTCATCCGAAGATTCGGCTTCGTGCCGCCGATATGAGCCTCTATCGCCTTCGCCGTTCTCGGATGTACGGGAAACACGACTGGTAACTCCTCGTTCAGACGCCCTAGCACTTCGAAGAGTCGTCTCAACTGATCTGGCGAGTCGACATTGCTGGGTCGATGTAGTGTGAGGACTGCGTATCCCTGGGGCTCGAGTCCGAGGCGTTCGACGGTGTCGAGTTTCATCGCGCTCTCTCGGTGAGTCAATAGAGTATCGATCATGACGTTGCCGACGAAATGAATTCTTTCGGCCGGCACACCCTCTCGCAGCAAGTTGGCCTCGGCTGTGGCTTCCGTTGTGAATAGCCAATGGGCAACGGAGTCAGTGAGGACGCGATTGATCTCTTCGGGCATGTCTCGATCCCAGGATCGAAGTCCAGCCTCGACGTGCGCCACGGGAATGTGGAGCTTGACTGCTGCCAGAGTCGCGGCCAGCGTTGAGTTGACGTCGCCGACGACGAGGACGACATGCGGTCTGTATTCGATTAGCAGCTGCTCGATCTTCACCAGCACCTGTGCGGTCTGCTCGCCGTGGGATCCCGACCCGACGCCCAAATTCACGTCCGGTTCCGGGATCCCCAGATCTCGGAAGAACGAATCTGACATCGCTTTGTCGTAATGCTGTCCGGTGTGGACAAGGATTGGCTCGAAGCGCTCCTTGCGGTTTGCGAACTCGTTCATCAGAGGCGCGATCTTGATGAAATTGGGCCGCGCACCGGCGACGGCCAGCACTCGAATTGGCTCGTTCGGTCTGGGGCGCGGTGGGGAGGGCATGGGTCGTCCTGAGAGGCTTGCTGAAGCGAGTTGAGGTTCCGCGATCTGCATATGGGGGCATGGCCCGTGGGAGTTTGGGAAAGGTACCGGCTCCTCGGGGGATAGTCGGGATTTCCGAGATCCTTCTTTAGCATGCGAAAGGCACCGGCGGGGGGAACTCGTTTCACGCGCTGACTGGATCGTTGTGTGGGTAAAGGAATACACCTTTCCGGACATTCCCTCCCAGCCGCGTCGGCCATGACGGATTTCTTTCAAAAGGTGGCAGCCTGTCGACCGATGAGGGAAGAGAGTTTCCTATCGGGATGTCAAGTATCCATTTTTGGAATCTTTTTCCTCATTGTGAGGAAAACGGCGTCCA
>JAQBEG010000822.1:0-5587 GCA_032123985.1 Deltaproteobacteria bacterium | reverse complement strand
CATCTCCGGCCGATGCTTTCTAAACGAAACGAACGCCCGAGAAGCATGGAGTCAACCAATGGGACATCGGACTGGATCTGCCACAGACTCGAACCATAGATCTCAAAGAGACCTGCTCCAGGATTACCTCGATGACATCGCTGACATGTCCGTCCTCGATTCCGAGGAACAGGTCAGGTTGCTCAAAAAGATGGAATCCGCGCAAACATCGCTTCGAGAATCACTCGCTGAGATTCCGGAGACCGCGAGAATCCTGCTTGCGCGATGGAACGAAAGACGGGCGCAGGGACGAGTGACCGGCGCGTTGTCGCGATGGCATCGAGACGGTTCGAACAGAGATGTGAACAAGCTAATTGATGAGGCGTTCGTGAGGATCGAATCATCACTTGCCGCGCTCGATCTCGCTGGAACCAAGGAAGTCACCGAGCGACGGGATAGACGCAAGACGTTGGCCCAGAGCGTGCTCGATGCGGAAGTGGCTCTGCCTCTTTTCCTCGAGATTCTCGAGACCCTGGAGCAGTCCGACCGACTACTGAGAGACAAGCACTTCAAGAGATCTTTCGGCCGTGCGGTGGAATATCGCGCCCAGCTCACGGACAGCAAGAATCTCTTCATCAGCCACAATCTCCGGCTCGTCATACGTTGTGCCAAAAACTATCGACATCAGAATGTCCCCTTCCTGGACTTGATCCAGGAAGGCAACATCGGATTGATTCGTGCTGTGGAGAAGTTCGACTATCGGCGGGGTTACAAATTTTCGACCTACGCCATCTGGTGGATCGAACAGTCGCTAGTTCGCTCGTTGATGAATGACTCGCGAACGGTACGGGTCCCCAGTCCGCTGATCGATCAGAGGCGAAAGCTCAAACAGATCGAAGGCTCGCAACGAGCGATGAGCGCGGCTGAGCCTACACCGATGGATCTGATAGAAAGGCTTGGAATCAACCTCAATGACTCAGACGATCTGAGGCGCAGCCTGTCGGCTGAGGTTTCGACACATACATTGGTCGGTCGGACAGAAAACCTGACCATCGAAGACACGCTCGCCAAAGAGAACGGGGAGGAAATCATCGAATCGATAGAAAACAATTCCCTTCGTCAGCATTTCCGACAGATAATCCCGACGCTTCCCGATCGCGAACAGCGAGTCATCAAGGCGCGATTCGGATTGTCGGGAGACGCGCCGCGGTCGCTAAACGATATCGGAAGTGAACTGGGCGTGAGCCGAGAGCGAGTACGGCAGATCGAGCGGCATGCGCTCGAACAGCTTCGTGAGAACCAGACGACGCAGTCTATCGCCGTCGAAGTCGGCTGCCTCTAGAATGGTCGTCATCGACGAACCGACTTGGCAGATCCGCCTGCTATTCGATGCCGAATGCCCCTTGTGTGCTCGAGAAGGTCGCTACCTCGAGCGATTGGACGGCGGACGAGGTCGAATCCAACTCGAAGATCTCTCTTCACCCGATTTTGACCCATCAAAATACGGCCTCGACCAGGCAACTGTGGAAGCGCGAATCCACGGAGTGCTACCCGATGGGACGGTTGTGGAAGGAGTCGAGGTGTTCTTGCGCGCCTACTCGGCGGTCGACGTGACATGGATTGCCAGCCTGTCCGAATGGCGCGGTGTCAGGTGGCTACTCGACCGTCTCTATCTCGTTTTTGCGAAGAACCGTCTTCGGATCACGGGTCGAACCCCCAATCAATGCACAATCAGCCCGGGTGGGTCAGCCTGCGAGAGCGAAAAGACTGGTCGATCACGATGACCTACACCCTGCACACCGACATGATCCTGGCGCACTCGCTCGACGATACGTTCGCCCTATTCTGCGACGCGTCTAATCTCGAGACGCTCACACCACCGGAGCTGCGTTTCGAGATCCGCACAGCCCTTCCAATCGAGATGAGGGTCGGTACACGTATCCAGTATCGAATCCGGCTCTTCGGAGTCCCCTTCTCGTGGTTGACCGAAATAACTTGCTGGGAGCCCGGAAAACGATTCGTCGACGAACAAATATCAGGTCCCTTTCGCACGTGGATCCACGAGCATTGTTTCGAATCTGTCAGCGAGTCGTCGACACGCATCCGAGACGAAGTTCAATACGCGCTCCCCTTCGAGCCGCTCGGCCGATTGGCACATCCCCTGATTCGTTCGAGACTGGATCGAATCTTCGACTACCGAGAGATGAGAGTGCGTGAGTTGCTGACTTACCAAAGCTTGCTTGTTGAACGGAAATCTCTCCACGTATCCTTCCAGGAATCCATGCAGATAAGAAGCTCATCGGCTCGAGGATAGACATCGTCCATGACCAAATCCGAAATTCAAAGCGTCGCCGCGATCCCTGTCATTCTGCTGCTCGGAACTGGGATAGCCTGGGCCGGCAGTCGCAATGGGATCCAATCCTTGGGTCTTCCGCTCTTCGCGTTGTGCGGGCTCTGCGCGTTGACGATCAACTGGATTGCATTCCTTCCGGCCTACGCCTTCAAGACGGAGCGCTATTACGACTTCACCGGCAGCGTGACCTACGTGAGCCTCGTTGCGCTGGTCGTCGGCTTGCGCGGAGAGCCCGATCCCCGATCGCTACTCCTCGCAGGTCTGATCGTCGTATGGGCCTTGCGCCTCGGCAGTTTTCTCTTCGTTCGCGTCAGTCATGACGGTTCGGATGGACGCTTCGACCAGATCAAAATGAGTCTGCCACGCTTCTTGATGGCCTGGACGCTTCAAGCGCTATGGGTCTTCCTGACGGCGGCCTGCGCGCTTGCGGCGATGACTTCGAGCGAAGTCCGTCCGTTGGGGACGTTCGCCGCTTTCGGATGCCTCGTGTGGCTCGTGGGCTTCGCAATCGAGGTGGCCGCGGATCAACAAAAACGTCGTTTTCGAGCCGACTCCAGCAATCGCGACCGCTTCATCCAATCCGGCCTCTGGGCCTGGTCACGCCATCCGAACTATTTCGGTGAGATCACACTCTGGATCGGGATCGCTCTGATTGCGGTGCCCGTGCTAACGGGCTGGCAGTTCGCGACATTGATCTCCCCTGTTTTTGTGTACGTCCTGCTAACGCGGATTAGCGGTGTTCCGCTGCTCGAAGCCCGCGCAAAGAAAAAGTGGGGAGACGATCCGAAGTTCGTGGCCTACAAGCGATCTACGCCCGCGCTCTTTCCTCGCCCGCCCAGGCCTGATTGATTCGGCATATCACCTGATGGGCAAGCGCATCGGCACTGTACGTTGGACGGATCGGAAGACACGAGGGAAGGGCCGCCCCGACCGCCGTGTTCAGAACAGCAACGAGCCCGAGGGCATGCCTAGCAGCACTCTGCCGGCACTCGCGTTCCACTGCGGCGAGACCGTGATGTGATGCAGGACCACCCGCACGTCCCGTTGGCAGCGCTCGAGGGGACCGGACTCTAAGATCGCAGCGGTCCCCGCGACTTCACAGACGAGATCGACGGCGCGAATCGACTCAGTCGCCGAATTCGAGCAAGCCAGATGCACGAGTGCGCGCTCTTTCGCGCTCGCTTCGCGACCCGCCGCTGTCGTGTCCCAGACCTGCCCGACTGCATCGAGGACGAAGGCCCGTGCCGAGCGAAGCCGCGTCTCGGCCTCGGCGACAGCCAGCTGCACATCCGGCCGCTCACGCAGGGCGACGCCCGAAGCCCGTCGCTGATGGGTCGTGGCCAGATTGGCAAACTGGTCGATCGCCGACCGCGCTATGCCCGTCGACACTCCGACCTTGTTGTAGGCCAGACGTGTGAACGGTGGAAGCCGATACAAGTGCCCTCCTCCTGAATGGGTTCGAACATGACCGCCGTCATCCGTTCGTCGGGTACGAAAACATCGTTGGCCGCGACGTCGTGGCTGCCCGACCCCCGGAGGCCCGACACATGCCATGTATCGAGAATCTCGAATTCATCTCGCGAGAGAAGGGCCTCGCGCACCGACGGCGATCCGTCGGTCGCCGGGTTGCCCTGCTCGTCCCGAACCTGACATTGGCCCCAGAAATAGTCTGCGTTGTGGCATCCACTCGCGAACGGCCACTGCCCCGTCACGCGATATCCGCCCGCAACGGGGGTGGCCACACCGACCGGATTGAGCGCCCCCGAGACGATCAGCGCGGGATCCGCAAACAACTTCGAGCCGAGATCGCGTTCGAGGACCGCACCCAGAAAGCCCATCACCTCGATTCCGATCATCAGATTCCAGCCCAGCGAGCCGTCCGCTGCCGCGATGGTCTCAATGATTTCGATCTGTGCGGCGGGCTCGCATTCGGCGCCACCGACGCGGCGCGGTGCCGCCACTCGATACAGTCCCGCCCGGGCCATCGCCTCGGCAGCGGGCGCCGGCAGCTGTCGCTCACGCTCGGCCTGATCGGCAAACTCGCGCAGCATGGGGACGAGAGCCCGTGCCCGTTCGATCGGCTCGCGGCCGTCCAGTCCATCTTTGTCGGCAACCGGGCTGTGCACTACCTGGGCACTATAGCGAGCCCAACTTCGCGCCCCACCGCCTTCCCACCCCGTGTATGCTTTCGATCGGAGGAGCCCCCATGGCCGACGTCAAGATCGAAGGAACATGTTCAGCGCAATTCGAGAAGGTCCGCGACGCCTTCGCAAAGGAGTTCGCGGATGGCAACGAGCTTGGCGCTTCCGTCTGCATAACGCTTGAAGACGAGGCCGTCGTCGACCTATGGGCCGGCCACATGGATGAAGCGCGCACCCGCCCCTGGAAACGCGACACGCTCGCCAACGTCTACTCCACGACCAAGGGCATCACGGCGTTGGCAGCGCATCGTCTGATCGACGAGGGCTTGCTCGACCTCGACGAACCCGTCGCGACCTACTGGCCCGAGTTTGCCGCGGCCGGCAAGGCGGAGCTTCCGTTTCGCTATCTGCTTTCGCACGAGGCGGGGCTCGCCGCCATCAAGAAGCCGCTCGCGGCCGAGACGCTCTTCGACTGGGACGCCATGTGCGCGGCGCTCGCCGAGCAGGAGCCGTGGTGGGAGCCCGGAACCGCGCATGGATACCACGCTGTCACTTTCGGCTGGCTCGTGGGGGAAGTCGTGCGGCGCATTCGCGGCAAGAAGATCGGCGATATCGTGCGTGACGAGATCGCGGGCCCGCTCGGTGTCGAGTTCGAGATCGGATTCGGTCCAGAACTGGATGATCGAGTCGCCCCGTTGGTCCAGGGCCCCATCCACCCTCCCAAAGAAGGTGGCCCCAGCATGGATCTCATCGCCGAGATCCTCGGCAACCCCGAGAGTCTGATGGCGAAAGCGTTTGCGAATCCGCCGTTGATTGGAATGCAGAACCAACGCGCCTGGCGTGCGGCCGAAATCCCCGCCGCCAATGGCCATACCAACGCGCACTCCCTCGCACGAATCTACGCCGCGCTTGCCAACGGCGGAGAGACACAAGGTGTTAGGCTGCTCTCGAACGAAGCGATCGAGCGTGCGCGGGTCGAGCAGGTCAGTGGCAAGGACGAGGTCCTCCCGCTCGATACGCGCATTGCGCTCGGATTCTTCCTGCCCGCTCCCGACGAGTCGCTCGGAACCAACGATCGTGTGTTTGGTCACGGTGGCGCAGGGGGTTCGTATAG
>JAQBEG010000821.1:0-9544 GCA_032123985.1 Deltaproteobacteria bacterium | reverse complement strand
ACCTGATTCAGCACGACCTCGTTCAAGATCGCGTGGCCGGCCTCCGCCAGGCCGGCCTCGAATCGGCGTGCGTGGCGACAACAGCGATCGATCATCTTTTCGAGACCATCGCGACCGAGGCCGCGTAGCGCCGCCCAGACTTCGACTCCACGCGCTCGTCGCGACGCTTCCGGTGTGTAATGAAAGGGTTCTCGCGGTCCGTCTGCAGGCAGATAGGCCGCCTCGATCGACATCGACGAACGAAGTGCGTCGGCGTCACGCACGAACGCGATTCCACAATCGTAGGGGACGTTCAGCCATTTATGCGCGTCCGTGACCCAGGAGTCCGCGCGTTCGACGCCGCGCGCAAGCGAGCGCTTTTCCTTCGACGCGAGAGCCCATAGGCCGAATGCGCCGTCGACATGCAGCCATCGATCGTCACCGCGACAGGCATCCGCGAGTTCATCGAAAGGATCGAAGGCGCCGCTGTTCACGTTGCCTGCCTGCGCACAAACGAGCGTCGGCCCATCGAATTTCGGTATCGCATCGACACGAATACGACCCTGCGCATCCGTGGCGAGTGCCGTCACGCGATCGCGACCCAGGCCGAGCATGGCGAGCGACTTTCCGACTGTGGGGTGGGACTCGGCCGAGACGACGACCTGAATCGGAGGCGCACCAAAGAGACCTTTCGACTCGACATCCCAACCCGCTCCGGCGAGCAGCCGATGTCGCGCTGCCGCAAGCGCCGTAAAATTTGCCATCGTCGCCCCGGTCGTCAGCGCAGCGGCCGTCGTCTCCGGAAGTCCAAAGAGCGATTGAAGCCATCGCAGCGCCGTCTCTTCTAGAATCACGCCAGCTGGCGACGACGCGAGCGAGAACGAATTCTGGTCCCAGGCGCTGGCCAGCCAGTTGGCAGCCAGAGTGACGGGCAGCGTGCCGCCGCTCACGAACCCAAAGAACCGAGGCCCGGCGCTGGCCACGATCGCAGGTGAAGCCAAGTCATCGAGTTCAGCCAGGACGTCGAGCGCAGCGCAAGACCGATCCGGCATCGATTGGCCGAGACCCTTCCGAAGACGCTCGATTGCCGCTGGCTCCGGCGCGACCGCCCGATCGGGCAGGGCTTCGAGAAATCGAGCCGATCGAGTCACGGCCTCATCGAGAAGTTCGCGATCTAGGATTGTACCCTTCATTTTCGTTCCAATCTAAATACAATTTGATTATTGTATTAGTATTAGATCAATTGAATCGTTTCAATGGAGAATTGTCACCATGACAAGTTGGTCACCAGCCCTCGATGATGCTGGCCCGGTCTATCTGGCCATCACGCGTGCGCTCGAATCGGATATCGCTCGAGGTCGAATCGGTGTGGGCGATCGTCTCCCCACGCATCGCGATCTTGCGGCTTCCCTCGGCGTCAACGTCGGGACCGTGTCTCGCGCCTACGCCGAGGCACGTCGACGCGGACTGATCGCGGGCACCGTCGGTCGCGGAACCTTCGTGCGTGAACGAGGCGCATCGACCTTCTCTCACTTCGAACCCAAACACGAACGCAAGCACCAACCCGAACACGGGTCCGACCTGATCGACATGAGTATCAACGTGCCTCTCGCGATGCCGGGACCCGACCTTTCTGCCGCTCTCGAAACCGTCGCTCGCAACAATGGACTCGATCAGGCCATGGCCTACCAGGAGCCGAGCGGCTCGCAAGCCGCCCGCAATGCCGGCGCGAGTTGGCTCCGACGACTCGACATCGATGTCGATCCCCATCAAGTCGTCGTCTGCGCCGGCGCTCAACACGCGATCCTCGTCGCGTTGGGAGCCATCGCTGCGCCGGGCGATCTCGTGCTCTGTGAAGCGCTCACCTACCCCGGATTTCTCGGTGCCGCGCGAATGCTCGGACAGCGCGTCCGCGGAGTCGAAATCGATGACGATGGGTTGATCCCCGAATCGCTCGAAGAAGCCTGTCAGAGCGAGCGCCCGCGGCTTCTCTACTGCATGCCTACGCTGCACAATCCGACGTGTGCCCAGCTCCCGAAAGAACGTCGGGAAGCGATCGCATCAATCGCGCAGCGACACGATCTGATGATCGTCCAGGACGAGATCCAAGGCGGCCTGATCGACGACGAGGGTCCATCGCTCGCCCAGCTCATTCCCGATCGGGTTTTCACGATCGCGAGTCTGTCGAAGATACTCTCGCCGGGGATTCGCATCGCCTATCTGGCAGGCCCCGCAGCGACCATCCGTCGAATGACCGAAGCGATCTGGAGTTCGATCTGGATGACATCGCCCCTCGGAGCGGAACTCGCGAATCTGTGGCTGGGCGACGGTACGGTCGATCGCGTGCTCGCCCTTCGACGAAGCGAGATGGACGCGCGACAACGCATCGCATCCAGCATCCTCGAAGGGCTGCCCTATCGAACACGCGCCGGTTCGTACCAGATCTGGCTTCCGCTCCCGGAACGCTGGGAGAGTCAGGGCATCACAGCGGCACTCATGCGTGAGGGGGTGCGAGTCAGTTCGGCAGAAGAGTTTCGGGCCGGCGGACATCCGGCCCCGCGCGCAATCCGGATCTCGCTCTCCGCCATACGCCGACATGCCGACCTGACGCGCGGGCTCGAGACCATTCGACACGTATACGACGACGCGCCGATCCCTTCTGCGCTGCTCTAGGAGAGCGGGTCGCTATGCTGGACCCCCATCAACACGGAGAGATTTCATGGCCGAAAACCCGATGACCGAACAAGAAGTCAAGAGATTCCGCCGCTTCCTGAAGCCGTTCTCGAAATTCAACAGCTTCGTGTACAAGATTACGGGCGGCCGCGTGATGGGCAGGCTGCAGGGGCGGCCCGTGATGCTCGTGACGATGACGGGCGCGAAGTCGGGCAAGCCACGGACGATTCCCCTGATGTACGTCCCTTACAAGAACGGCGTGATCGTCGTCGCCTCCCAGGGCGGCTCGCCTCGATCGCCTGTCTGGACGAACAATTTGATCGCAAATCCGGATATCGTGGTCCAATACCGGGACAAGAAGATGAAGCTTCGTGCTCGTCGGGTGGATGACGCCGAGAAGGCCGCGGTCTGGCCGGTTTGCATCGAGCACTACCACGAATACGACGACTACCAGAAACGGACCGATCGAAACATCCCGGTCTTCGTCTGCGAACCGCGTTAGCCGCTTCGACGCTCAGCGCGACGGGCCGGTCGCCTAACGAGATGCTGTTCGGCGCGGATTCTTTCGCTTCAAATGCACAGGTCGGCCGGGGCGCTTGGCGTTAGGCCGACGGGGTTCCCTCGCAGGGCCAGCGGGCGACGCTGAGCCGGCGGCGGCGTTGCCCTTGGCTCCTGGCTTAGTCCCTGGTTTAGTCCCTGGTTTCGCCCATGGTTTTACGGACGGGCTCTTCGCCTTCGCGTCACGACGAATCATGATCTCAGGATCGCGACTATCGGGACGTCGCGTGCTCTTTTCGAACGCATCTGCGGCATCACTCGCAATATCGACCGTCGAAGATTTCGCGGTGATCTGAATCGAACCGACTTGATGGCTTTCGAGGCCGCCACGACGACACACGTGCGAAAGGAGCCTGCTCGGCGTTGCCCCGGTTTGCTCGCCCCAGTTCACCGAGAATTGCGTAAATGCACCCGTTCTTGGACCGCGCGCAGCCGGACCGCCTCCGCTGAAAGCGCCAACCGCGCCGGGCCGTGCATCATGGGCAGCACCGCCTCCGCCCCGCTGCTTCGGCCTGTCATAGGCGAAGGGATCAAGTCCCACCACGTTCATCGGATCCCGCGGCGGCTTTGGCTTTGCCATCTCGAGCAGCGTCGCCACGACCTGGATCGGATCCCGCTCCTCGATCAGTTGCTTTGCGTACATGAGCTGTTCTTCGGTCGGCGCATCCTCGACGAGCCGTGCATGCATCTCTTTGCGCGCCCGCTTGAGAAGCGCCTTTTGAACATTCTCGGGCTTCGGAACGGGCTGCCATGAAACATCGATCCGCGCGACCTGAAGCATCCGGGTCACCTTACGCGACTCGGGGCCGGCGACGAGTAGAACGCTCGTCCCCGTTCGGCCCGCCCGACCCGTTCGGCCACTGCGATGGATATAGGAGTCGGAGTTTCGGGGCGGATCCACATGAACGACGGTCGAGATATCGGGGACGTCGATTCCGCGTGCCGCCACGTCGGTCGACACGAGAATGTTGAATGTCCCGCTGCGGAAAGCAGAAAGGGTTCGCGTCCGCTGGGCCTGTGGCAACTCACCGCTGAACGGCGCTGCACCGAAGCCGTCGCTCGCGAGCTTTTCGGCGAGCTCGGTTGCGTCGACTCGACGATTCACGAAGAGCAGACAACGAGAGTCGCCAGCGAGAAGCAACGTATTGACGAGCGCTGGATAGGTTTCGTGGCGACGGATCGAGTAGGCAATATGCTGGATGTCTGCATTCGCGACACCCAGGCGTGTCCCCTCGAGCGCGAGCACGTTCTTCTGGTATCGATCCGCCAGACTAACAACAGCCCGGGGGAAAGTCGCCGACATCAGATGACTCGCGCGCGCCGGGGGGAGCTGCTCGAGGATCCCTTCGAGCTCCTCGCGAAATCCCATATCGAGCATCTGATCGGCCTCGTCGAGGATGACGTGTTCGATCGAGTCACAGTCGAGCGCATGGTTGCGCATATGGTCGAGCAGGCGACCCGGTGTGCCAACGACAAGTCCAGGTCCGCGTGCCAACGCGCGCCGCTCCCCTTCGATCGACGTCCCACCGGTAACGACCTCGACCTTCAGTCCGCGAAGGTTCGCGTAGAGCCACTGCAGCTCGCTTTGGACCTGCGCCGCCAACTCTCGAGTCGGGACGATGACGAGTGCCGTCGGGTGGGCGGCAGAACTCCTAGGCTTCTTTGGCGGTCCGGATTTCTTGGGCTCGGCGGTTTTCGCCTTTTCCGCGAAGTCGTTCTTCGCCGAGCCGGCCAGTCGTTCGATGAAATGCGACGCGAGTGCAATGCCGATCGCGACCGTTTTGCCGGACCCGGTCTGAGATGAAATCCGAAGATCTCGGCCCTCGGACTGTGCGTCGACGACCGAGCGTTGAACCGCCGTCAAATCGGTGAAACCACGCCCTTCGAGGGCAGAGGAAATTTGTGCGGGTAGAGCCGCGAATGATTCGTTCGTCGTCATAGGATTATCGTTGGGTGTCGCTTGGAGCCAGGGCCGGCTGGTCGTGGGGGAATCGCTCGGAGGCCTCTTCCGAGTGCAACTCACGTGAGTCGCGCAAAATCGGCGATCTACTCGGGATCGCCGGATCGAATCACGATCATCCCTGCATCAAGCTCATCCGGCGGCGAATGCCGCCTCGAGCAGGGAATGTGATCAGGGGGGTCGTAGGCGCGGCACCTTAGCACATGCAGGGTCGACCGGCGCCTCAGAGCGGGAGGCCGCCTGTCGCGGCTTTCATTCCGCCGGTCCGGACCCAGGAGTCGATCGTACGCTGGGCGATTCGCCACTGGTGCACCTCGTCCGCCCCATCCGCGAAGCGCGCCCAGCGCGCCTGGGTCGCCATCTTCGACAGGGGGGTGTCGGTCGAATAACCGAGTGCACCGTGGACCTGGATTGCACGGTCGACGATCCGACCCAGCGAATTCGCCACGAAATGCTTGGCCATCGAGACCTCACTCTTGAAGTCCTCCCCACGATCGATCTTGTAGGCAGCGTGCAGAACCATCAACTTCGACTGATAGAGTTCCATCGTGCTATCCGCGATCATCCACTGGATGCCCTGTTTCTCGGCCAGAAGAGATCCGTGAGCGAATCGGTTGAGCGATCGCTCGACCATCAACTCGAGGGCCGTTTCGGCCTGGCCGATCCATCGCATGCAATGTGCGAGTCGTGCGGGTCCGAGCCTGGCCTGGCCGAGCAGATGACCCTGCCCAGGACCGCCCAGCATCTGATCGTTCGATAGGCGGAGGTTGGTGATCCGGATTTCGCAGTGGTTGTGGCTTCCGCTCATCGTGCCGATGTCGCGCACGATCTCCCAGCCCTCCGAGGGTAGATCGACGAGAAAGGCGCTATTACCGGCTTGCGGAATGTCGGGGTTGTCTTCGGTTCGTGCGATCAAGATGGCGAACTGCGCGCCATGGGCTCCCGAGATGAACCATTTGTGACCGTTGATCACCCAATCGTCGCCATCGCGGACCGCCGTCGTCTGAATCAATGTCGGGTCGGAACCCGCGACTTCGGGCTCGGTCATCGCGAAGCATGATCGACTCGTTCCGTTGCAGAGCGGCTTGAGATACTTCTCGATTTGTGAAGGCGTCGCCCAATGCAGCAATGTGTGCATGTTGCCTTCGTCAGGCGCCTGCGCGTTCAGCGCAAAGGGGCCAAAACTGCTGAGTCGCGCGGCCTCCGCGGAAACGGCTGCCATCGCGACGTGGCCGAGTCCCATCCCGCCATATTCTTCCGGCATGTGCGGTAGCCAGAGACCCCATTCCTGCGCCGCTTTGCGCATCTTGATGATCTCGCGGACCAACACCTTGCGGTCGCCTTCATTGGCCTCGATCTCCTTCTGACCGGGGGCGACGACCTGTTCGCAGAAGTCGTGCACCTTCGCGACGATGTGAGTGACTTCTTCCGGAAAACTGAAGTCGATGGCCATGCTCGGATCTCCTCGGGGATGGAAGGACGACGGGGCATGCTAGCGCCGCGCCCAACCGTCGGCGACGTCCGGGAATCGCCCCCTGATCACGTAGAGTCCCTGCAGAAAAGGAGGGCCCCATGGCACTCAAGATCATTGAAGCGCATGTCCCGAGCGATCTCGCTGAAGAAGCCCTGGAAACGCTCGCTGAACTCTCGAGTCAATCCTGGATCGAAGACGGCGGGCGTTTTGGAAAAGTCGTCCGGGCCGTGCTCGGTGCGGAACGATCTGGTGTCGCGCTCGACGCCCTCCACCAACGCATCGCCGACCGGGGTGGGCTCTTCGTTCTGGTCGAACCACTCGACGCCGTACTACCGCGTCCGCATGCGACGAATTCCGGAAATCGCCGCGAGAGTCTTCACACGGCGGCCGCGGTCAGTCGCGAGGAGGTCTACGCGAGCATTTCGGACGGTGCAAAACTTCATCGCAACTATCTCTTTCTCGTGATTCTCGCTGCCATCGTTGCGGCAGTCGGTCTCTCCCACGACAACACCGCGGCCGTGATCGGCGCGATGGTCGTCGCGCCCTTGCTCGGTCCCAACATGGCCATCGCACTCGGACTCGTGCTCGGCGACCTACCGCTGGTTCGACGAGCACTCGTGACGGCCAGTGCTGGATTCACGCTGACACTGGTCTTCGCCATGCTGCTCGGATTCCTGATCGGAGTCGATCCGACGACGCCCGAACTCGCCTCGCGAACCCAGGTGGGCATCTGGGATCTCGTGCTTGCACTGGCGGCCGGATGTGCCGGCGCCCTTGCCTTCACGACCGGGGCCCCGACCTACCTGACGGGCGTCATGGTCGCGGTCGCACTGCTCCCGCCGACCGTCGCGAGCGGAATGCTCGTTTCGGCGGGCGCATTCGAGGGCGCGGGGGCCGCGCTTCTGCTGGCACTCGGCAACATCACCGCCGTCACGCTCGCTGCGATCCTGACGTTCGTCGGGCGGGGCATGAGCCCGCGAAACTGGTGGCTCGCCGACCGGGCGCGCAGCTCGACCCACCGCGGCATCGTGATCTTCGTCATTCTCCTCACGATCCTGGCCGCGATCATCCTGCTCTCGGGATGATGCAGCCCGTCAGCTCCCCTTGGAAGCCGCCTTGCGCTCTTCGAGTTCCTCCCAGCGGGTCGCCAATCGCGCCGCCTCGACCTCCGCGCCTTCCAGGTCTCTGCGAAGCGTGACGACGACATCGCCCGTGCGTAGATAGATCTCGGGATCGGCCAGCCGCGCATGCAGTTCGGCGACGCGCGCCTCCGCGACTTCGATCTCTCCGAAGAGTCCATCGAGCTCCCGGAGTTCGGCGTGGGTCAGTTTGCGAATCAGCTTTTCTACCGTCTCGATCGACGCCCGTTCGAGTCCGCTTCGATCGGACTCGTCGTCGCGTCGACCTGACCCCTGGGATTCGCGACGAATCTCTCGATCACGCCGAGCGCGATAGTCCGAATAGCCGCCCATGTGAAGCTCGACACGCCCATCCCCTTCGAAAGCAAGGATCGACGTTGCAACTCGATCGAGCATCCAGCGATCGTGACTCACCAGAATCACGCTGCCTCCAAAATCGAGGAGCATCGACTCGAGCGCGCTCAGCGTCGCGACATCGAGATCATTCGTCGGTTCGTCGAGCAGAAGGAGATTGCATTTCTGCGCGAGCAATCGGGCGAGACACACGCGCGCGCGCTCGCCTCCGGACAACTCTCCCACACGCAAGCGCTGCTGCGGACGACGAAAAAGGAAGCGTTCGAGATAGCTTCCGACCGACATCCGGTCGTCGCCGATCACGACTTCGGTCGCGTCACCCACGGCCGCCTCTCGCACGGTCTCATTGTCATCGAGATCGGCGCGAGACTGATCGAGATATCCAATTTTCGTATTGCTCCCAACGATGATCGATCCGCGACTCGCGGGAAGCTCACCCAGGAGAGCGAGAAGCAAACTCGTCTTACCAGACCCGTTCGAGCCAACGACCCCGATTCGCTCGCCGGGTCGCAGTGCGAGATTCAGTCCGTCTATGAGCCGACGTCCGTCACGCTCGATTGTGAGATCAGACGTTTCGAGGATCGTCTTCCCGAGACGCTCGGAATGCAGCTTCAGTTCGGCCTGCCGCTCCTGTTGCGGTGCGTTCTGATCGAGGGCTGCCTCTGCGCGTGCGGTGCGCGCCTTCTGTTTCGTGCCGCGGGCCTTGGGCGCGCGTCGAAGCCATTCAACCTCACGGCGAAGAAAATTCTGGCGATTGCGCTCGGTACGCTCCGAATGCGCCTCTCGTTCGGCCTTCGCGAGCAGGTACCGCGCATAGCCCCCGTCGTAGCTATCGACGGAACCATCATGAATTTCGAGGGTACGCGTCGTCACCGCATCGAGCACACCGCGGTCATGACTGATCAGGAGAAGCGCACCTTTCCAACGATCGCGGAGAAACTCCTCCAGCCATTCGATTGTTTCGATGTCGAGGTGATTCGTCGGCTCGTCGAGGATCGCGAAATCCGGTGCGGCCACGAGAAGTCTCGCAAGGGCCACACGGCGCGCCTCGCCACCACTCAGGGTATCTACGGTGCGGTGGAAATCCGAGATTCCGAGATGGCCGACCGTCGCCTCGGCCTCGTACTCCCGCTCCCAACCGCCCTGACGCTCGAGTGCGTCTCCCGCTTTCGCTTGTTCGACGGCCAACCTCGTCTGTTCATCAGGATCAGCAGCCTCGGCGAGCGCTTCGGTCAGCATTTCGAAGCGTCGCTTCGTCTCGTTCCAATCCGCAAGACCTTCGAGAACGACTTCGCGAATCGACCGTCCGGGGGCGAAGTGCGGCTCCTGCTCCAGATACTCGACCGTCGACTCGCGTCGCCTGGAAATCTTTCCGCCATCGGCTTCCTCGAGCCCCGCGAGTACACG
>JAQBEG010000820.1:0-3633 GCA_032123985.1 Deltaproteobacteria bacterium | reverse complement strand
GTCTCGATTACGCTGTTTCTCGCTCTTCAGCTCGCACCCATTCGAGCTTTAAGCCGAGAACGGCAGGGATGAGATCAGCTCGACCACAATCAACCCTATAGAACAAGACGAGCACAGCCTCGAAGGGCAGAGATCATGACACGATTCCTCACACGCCTCATCGTACCGACCACACTGTTCCTGATCTGCATACCGGGAGTCGCGGCAGCCGAGGCGACCGACGCGATACCTCCGGAGATCACGATCCCGGACCGCGTCGAGACCCGCGTCGGAACGCTCGAGTTCAGCAACGGTGTGCCGACCGTGGAGACCGCCAACCACGTCTACGACACACTCGCCTTCACCCGCGCCCTGAATGTCTTCAACAACAGTTTTCGGGGCGCCTCCGCGTACGCAATCGCGAAAGGCTTGCAGAGCATCGGCGCGGAGGATAATTCGGTCGTCATCTTTTCGAAGCTGATGGATTCGAAATCGCTGTTCCTCACGGCCAACGCCGACACCATCTATTACATGGCCGTGTTGGATCTGACGAAGGGCCCGATGGTGGTCGAGCAGCCTCCGAAGGGTCTCGGCACGATCAACGACATGTGGTTCTCCTGGATCATCGACATTGGCTTCCCGGGGCCCGACCGCGGCGAGGGCGGGAAATACCTGATCGTGCCGCCCGGCTACGACGGTCCGCTTCCGGACGGCGGCTTCTTCATCGCGAAGTCGAAGACGAATCGGGTCCTCTACGCGGCCCGCTCCTTCCTCGAGGACAACGATCCGAAGCCGGTGGTCGCGCTGATCAAGAAGTCGATCAAGATCTATCCCTTCACTCCGGGAGGCGTGGGCACGAGCATCGCGACGGCCCTAGCAGGCGAGGTTCGCCTCGGCCGCGATCCTGCGATCCCCGCGACGAAATTCGTGGAGGGCACAGGGAAGGTCTTCAATACGATTCCGCCGAGCGACTATGGATTCTTCGAAATGATCAACGAGAGCGTGCAGCAAGAGCCTGCCGGTAGTTACGACGTCGAGCTTGCCGGGCAGCTCGCAGCCATAGGCATCGTGAAGGGCAAGCCCTTCGCGCCGGACGCGAAGATGAAGAAGATCCTCAGCGACGCGGCCGCGGTCGGCACTGCCGCCGGACGTGCGTTGAACTGGCGCTTCGGCCAGGCGCACCCGGACTGGGCCTACTACGCCGGATCGTCCTGGGGAAACATGCTGTGGGAAGGCGGATACGATTTCGAAACGCCGCCCCCGATGTTTACGAAGGAGGGCATGTTCAAGCCCTTGCCGCCGACGGGCGCACGCACGCTCGACTCGCGCGCGGCCTTCTACTTCGCATACACGCTCGATTCCCCGGGCATGATCATGCGAATCCCCAATGTCGGCTCGCAGTACCTGATGGGTTTTCTCGACGCCGACAAGAATCCCCTCGACGGCGGGAAGACCTACAAGGTGACGCTGCCGCCGAAGATTCCGGCGGAAAAGTTCTGGTCCTTAACCGTCTACGACAACCAATCGCGCTCGATGCTCGACACGCCCCAGCGCTTTCCACGCGCTGGCAGCCAGAGTTATCCGTCGCCCGCCTCGAAAGCCAATGCTGACGGTTCGACGACGATCTATTTCGGTCCCAAGCAGCCGAAGGGCGTGAAACGCGGCAACTGGATCCAGACCGATCCGGAGAAGGGCTGGTTCACGATTCTCCGGCTCTATAGCCCGCTCGAGTCGTTCTTCACGAAGGCGTGGCAGCCGACGGAGATCGAATTGGTTCCGTGAGCCTCTACGCCTATGGCTGCCTATGGCTGCGACGCGTTCAGACCCTCTCGTATCGCGCTCAGCACTTCGGGATGCGAGATGATGCCCACGACGCCGAGGCCGATGAACTGCACGCCCACGCAGACCAACAGGAAGCCCATGACGCGCACGAGCGCGGTCATGCCGGTCTCTCCAAGCAGCGCGACGATGCGCCGAGCGCTTCGCAAGACGAGCCACGAGGCGAAGCCGACCAGGATGATGCCTAATGCGATGGCCGCGAATTCCCAGCGACTCCCGACACCCGCGGCCATGCCGATCGTGACCGCAATCGAGCCCGGGCCGCTCAACATCGGCATCGCGAGGGGCGTAAAAGCCAGATCGGTCATGTGGAGCGCTTCTTGTTTCTCCGCTTCCCCGACGTCCGGCTCGGGCTCCGGATTCAACATGCCAAAACCGATGCGCGCGACGATCAGTCCGCCCGCGATACGCAGCGCGGGGATCGAAATTCCGAAGAACTCCATGATCAACGCGCCGGCGAAGAGGGAGACGAGCAGGACGGCAACCATGTAGATGCAGGCGCGTCGTGCCTGGTCCTGGGCCTGCGCGTGGCTGAAGCGTTTGGTGATGGCGACGAAGACGGCCGCGGTACTGAACGGGTTCGCGATCGGCAGCAGGCCGATGAAGGTGCCGAGCGTCGAGCTCAGGAGATCGAGGATCATGGCGGGACTCTAGTCGACCTTCGTTTCTTTTTTCAGCGCGAGGCCGACACCCGGTAGTCGTCGGTCTTCGGGCAGATCGACCGGGTGACCGCCCATCCGTGCGGTGACGAGATAATCGGCGAACGCCGCTTCCATGGCAGTCGAGAAGCCGACGATGTCATGCATCTTGTTGACGGCCAGCTTGGCCATGCGCAGCGTTCCGTAGGGCTGTTCGGCGACGCGATGGGCCCAGGCAAGGGTCTCAGCCTCGAGGATCTCGGCCGGAAGGACGCGGTTCACGAAGCCGAGTTCGCATGCCTCCTCCGCGCCGATCATTCGACTCTCGAAGAGGAGTTCCTTGGCTTTGCGAAAGCCCACGTCGAAGGGAATCGAAAAGTACTCGACCTGGCCCGCGAGGAAACGCGCATCGGTCGCGGCAAAGACGATGTCCATCGCGGCCGCGATCATCCAACCGCCGTAGATGCAATAGCCCTTCACCATCGCGATCGTCGGCTTCGGCAGGTTGCGCCATTTCAGGGTGAGATCGAGATTGTACTTCCGGAACGCTTCGTATTCGGCGATGCCCACCCGCGGAGTGCCACGCGATTTCAGATCTTCCTTCTGCTCGGGCGTGCCGAGGTCATGCCCCGAGGAGAAATGATCGCCGTCACCGCGAACGATGACGACGCGTATGGAACGATCATCGCGCGCTCGATCGAGCGCTGCATCGAGTTCGTCGAGCAGTCGCCAGCTCTGGGCATTGCGATAGCGCGCGCGATCGAGGGTCACGATCGCGACGGGCCCGTCGGCTTCATATTGAACGTCAACAGACTCCACTCTGACCTCCTTGAATGATCGCCGCGAATCTAGCGGTCGATCCGACTGACCCTGCCGTTCGCGTCGAAGTGGACGCCGAAGGTGGCGAATCGATTGCTCCAATATTTCCAGGTTGAGCTCTCGAGGCTCAGGGTCCCCACCGCGGGCGGCGGTCCGATCGAAGTCAGGACGGCCTGACGGCTCATGCCGACCTCGATCGAGCCCGTTTCGATAGCCTTTCGTTCCTTGGCCGAAAAGGGCGAAAGATCGATTGGCCGCGGGGAGAAGAACGAATCGAAGGCTTCCTCGGCCGAATCCATCGTGTGTCTGGCGACGTGTTCGAAGACGAAGCTGCGCCCTTCGGCAAGGCGCATGTTGA